>CAZTNJ010000008.1:0-37033 GCA_964614835.1 uncultured Ignavibacteria bacterium
TATCTATTCATAAAAAACGGTAATAAACCACAAACTGCCAGCTATGTTAGCCAATTTGCGAAAGATGTATTTTGGGCCGCGATACTCACGCCTTTAAATGAGCAGTTACCAATAAATTATTCAAAGGAAAAAAGAGGAATCAATTTTAAAGGATTGAATAGACATTTGGTATTGCACGGGGAATCATTAAATTATGGTACAAAAACCAATAGTTTAAAAGCAATATCTCTTTTAAATTATATTATTAGATTATTTCCTCGCTAGATTAGTTCTCATTGATCCCAGGTCACCGTGAACATTCGAGATCTGCAAGTTTTATCTGCATCAATTTCTATTTGTCCTGAGGACCAAGGTACCCAACGCCAGATTTCATCGTTACTAGTCATCCAGTAGTCAACTTCCCAATTATAATTCCCATTCTCCAACTCTACAGCAAGTTTTATGCCCAGGGTATCATGGTCATAAACTCGATCACCAATGATCAATCTGATTTTAATAAAAAGCGTTCCCCATTCATCTCCGTTTGTATAATTCTCTAAAAATACTTTGTATCTGGGGATGGGTTGAGTAACTGGCTTATCCTTACCACAAGAGAATAAAGCAATAATTATAAGCCCAAAAATCAGTTGCTTCATATAATTCCTTTCAGATTTGTATCCAGAGCATTTTTTCTCCAACTATCAATCCACGTTCTACAACAATAATGTACCGATTATTTCCCGTCCTTCTTCCCCAACAAATCAAACTCCTTATAAACCAGAATGCCAGGCCTGTCTGTCAAGCCCCAAGTGGGCTTCGGCCTACGAATCTCAAATCGCTTGGCTTCGGGAATCATGGTTCCCGAAGCAAATCGGGTAATCATTTCCTACAGAACCACAGGGTGCAAATACAGGCTGTGAAAAACATCCGTGACAAAGATATAATAGGTATCCTTTGCCCCTTTTGCAAGTAATATTTCATAATCTTAACGCCAAAACCGCCCATCCTTTATTCCCCCTAAAACCCGCCGATAATAATATTATAATGTCAAATATATCAATCAGGAGGATATATGCGTTCTCGATTGTTCACGATAGCGATTATGATAGCGATAACGAAAGCCTGTTCGCCGCTTTTTGCCTACGATGGCGAGGTCATTTTCGACCAGTCCAGCGGCGGCCATCGGTTTCAACTGGTGCGCGGGGTAGTCTTCTGCGACTATGGTTTCTATGCCGACAGCCAATTCGTGTTCGGCGCTATTGTTCGTGAGGCCGACAGCACTATCCGGTTCAACAATAATCTTGTCAATCTCCCTATTATGATATGGCGAAAATTTACCGCCACCGGGATGGAACAGGATAATTATAACTCGGCGGGTCGAATTGATAATACGGTCGCTATCGATGACACCGCGTTTGCGTTTAAAATGGCCGAGGCTATCTGGAACGATTACAACAAAAATCGCGCCGACCATGTCATATTCGAATACAAAGATGAAATCGGTTTCCCATGTCTGGTGACTCGCTGCCCCGATTATTACGATTATGAATTTTTCGTGAGTGACGTTTATCTGTTCAGCGCCTCCGTGGATAGGCAGGATGACGAAATTTCCTTCTACGAAGCTACCGAACTTGACCCGGCTGATGATATTATTCTGATGCAATGGCGAAATTTCAGCGAATCGGGAATGACCCAGGTAAATTATAACGAATATGGCGATAGCCTGGAAACAATCACTGTCGAGAATACCGAGCTTTACTTCCTGATGGCTAAAGCCATATGGGCCGATTATCGCAAAACCCACAAAGAAACCTCAAGCAGATAAATCAAACCCGTAACCCACAACTTAGGGAGTGTTGAAAAGGGGCCGCGATAATTAAAAAGTGAATTTCGTTTTTCGCGTAGGGGTTTAGCATGCTAAACCCCAGTGGATTAACACTCGATAAATGTCAACATCATACTATAAAACAACAGTTTGTTTTACTTCCTTCTTTTCATAATCCGTGGCCTATTCTTTCAAGCCCCAAGTGGGCCAGACCTATTCCACCCTTAAAAAAATCCATTGCCATCTTATATTATCCATGCTAAAATCCGCTATAAGACATAATGGATTTGTAACCCATCCGGCCATTGCCGGACTGTGGGATCATCAATCCATGAATATTGAAAATGATAGCGATTACAAATAATCCACGAGGTCATCATGCCAGCAAAGAAAAAACCCGCTAAAGCCGCCGCTAAAGGCAAAGCCAAACCTGCGGCTAAATCGAAACCGGCCGCCAAACCAAAAGCCGCCGCCAAGAAACCAGCCAAGGTCGAAAAAAAGCCCGCGCCAAAACCAGTCGCTCCGGCGCCTCCCACAAAAATCGAAATAGTCGCGCCGCCAGCGCCGCCTATCGATCCCAAAGATCTGGTCGACTGCACTCACTGCGATGCTACCGGCACTTGCGCCGCCGGTCAACCGTACGACAAATCCCATCATCAGGGGATTTTCAACAAGGTTATCCTTACCAGTTGCCAGGAATGTCTGGTCGCGGCGGGGGAAAGTCATAATTCGAAAAAACTGGTCGATTGCCGTTTCTGCAAAGGCACCGGTAAAGTTCCCAAAGCCCCGGTGATGTAAACAATACATTTGTGCGCGGCACGCAGCCTGCCCGTAGGGTCCCCGCGTGCCCGTTCATTTGTATTTATGCTGACCAGGCCGGGAGGCTCGTGGAGTCGTATGACCTGCCGCCCACGGGTGTGATGTATCAAACATATTCCGCGTAAGGGCAAGACGTGCCCTGCCTTTACTTTTCATCGATAAATTGCCTATCGATAATTCCAAAACCCCTTCTATCTTTTTATCCACGCAAGGGTTGACATATAAAAAACCATTTATTATCTTAAAAGTTTATGGAAAAGAGAATTGGGCTCGAGGAGGATAAATGAAAGAGTACGCAATTGATAAAATCAGAAACATCGGGTTTGTCGGTCACGGCGGCTCCGGCAAAACCTCGCTTGTTGAAGCGGCGCTATTCGCCGCCAAAGTCACAACCAGATTAGGCAGCGTCGATTCTGGTAATACGGTCTCCGATTACGCCGAAGACGAAATCAACCGCAAAATTTCTATCGGCCTGACCCTGGCCAATTTCGACTGGAAAGGTTTTAAAATAAACCTAATCGATATGCCCGGCTATACCGATTTTTTCGGCGAAGTGGTCTGCGGATTGCGTGCCGCCGATATCGCCATGATCGCTATTAATGGCGTCACCGGCCCCGAAGTTGGCACCGATATGGTCTGGCGGCTCGCCGCTAAAAACGATCTTCCTAGGGCCTTTTTTATAAACCGTCTCGATAAAGAACATGCCGATTTTGCCAAATTTGTGGCAATCGTCCAGGAAAATTATTCGACTCATGCCGTCCCGGTCACGATTTCGTGGGGCGATGGCCTCACTTTCAAAGGTGTAATCGACCTGATGAAAATGAAAGCGATTAGTTTCGAAAAAGACGGTTCGCCAAAATTGCAGGATATCCCGGCCGACATGAAAGATGCCGCCCAAAACTGGCGCGATAAAATGGTCGAAGCCGCCGCCGAGGCCGATGAGGCTCTCCTCGAGAAATTTTTCGACCAGGGGACCTTATCCGAAGATGAAATCAAACAGGGATTGATAAAGGGTATCGCCAGTCGCGCGATTTTCCCGATATTCGCCGGTTCGGCGATTACATTGGCCGGCGTATCAACTATGCTTGACTACGCTACAATGCTATTCCCGGCCCCTGATTATAGGGGCGAAATCAAGGGTAAGGATGGCGACAAAGAATATGTGCGTAAAATCGCCGCCGATGGACCGACTTCGGCGCTGGTTTTCAAAACCGTCTCCGAACCACATGTAGGCGAGCTGTCGTTTTTCAAGACATTCTCCGGCTCGGTGAAAGTCGGCGATGACCTGTATAACATGACCTCTAATTCCAACGAAAGAATCGGCCAGATATTCGTCCTCAACGGCAAAGACCGTCAGGAAGCGCCTAAAATTATCGCCGGCGATATTGGCGCGCTGGTTAAATTAAGATCGACAAAAACAGGGGATACCCTCGCCGAAAAGAACGCCATGATTCAGTATCCTCCAATCGAGGTTCCCCATCCGGTTATCAGCATGGCCCTTAAAGCCAAAGCCAAAGGCGATGAGGAGAAAATCGCCAGCGGTTTATCCAAGCTCCGCGATGAGGACCCCACCATCCAGATGGTTATCGATCCGGAAATCAAACAGACCTTACTATCCGGCCAGGGCGAGTTGCACCTCGATGTCGTCTGCGATAGACTCAAACGCAAATTTGGCGTCGAAGTCGAATTGATCAAACCGAAAATCCCGTATCGTTCGACTATCCGTAAAAAAGTCGAAGTCCAGGGTAAATTCAAACGTCAAACCGGCGGCCGCGGCCAATACGGTGATTGCTGGTTACGGGTCGAGCCGCTGCCTAAAGGCAAAGATTTCGAATTCGTCGATGCTATCGTCGGCGGCGCCATCCCCGGCAAGTTTTTGCCCTCGGTAGAAAAAGGCGTAATCGAAGCCCGCGAAGAGGCAGGTCCGGCTGGCACAAAGGTCGTCGATTTCAAAGTCACCTGTTTCGATGGCTCCTACCATACAGTGGACTCATCGGATATGGCTTTCAAAATCGCCGCTTCCATGGGTTTTAAGGATGCAGTTGCTAAAGCCGACCCGTATCTTCTGGAACCGATTACTATCATCGATGTGCTTGTTCCCGATGAGTTCATGGGTGATGTCATGGGAGATATCTCCTCCCGGCGCGGCAAGATTATCGGCATGGAAGGCGAAGGCAAGATGAAGCGAATCAGGGCGCAGGTCCCGCAGGGCGAGCTGTACAAATATTCGACCTCATTGCGTTCGCTGACTCAAGGTCGCGGCACTCACACCAGCGAATTTTCGCATTACGAAGAAGTGCCGCGTGAAATCTCAGCCCGCGTAATAGAGGATATCGAAAAAGCCAAAGCCGAAGAGGAAAAAGAGAAATAAAATCTGTAGGGCAAGACCCCTGTGGTCTTGCCAATATCCAAATATCCCTTTAAAGGCGACATTCGCGAATGCCGCCTTTGTTATTTGCCCCCGTAGGGGCACGAAATTTCGTACCCGAATTTGTAGGGGCGGTTCGCGAACCGCCCGATTTTCGCCTTCCCTAATTTCCCGTTGCAACAATCATCGCCAAATTTCGTTAATAATTATAAAACTGTAATGGTGAAAAAAACGGATAACGATTGTTAGTCCAAAACGATAAGGATTTTACGATGGCGCATAAAGTTTGTCCCTGGTGGCTGGGATTTATGCTAATTAACCCGATTCGCAAATGGCGACAAGACCCGTATAAATTACTGAATAGCTATATTAAACCCGGCCTGAACGTAATCGATATCGGCAGCGGTATGGGGTATTTCACTATCCCGATAGCCAAGATGGTGGGGGAGACCGGCAAGGTCGTAGCGGTGGACCTACAGCCCAAAATGATAAGTTCGCTAATCCGGCGCGCCCAAAAAGCCGGAGTCGCTAACCGAATCGAAACCCGAATCTGCGGCAGTGATTCTTTGGGTATCGATGATCTTTCCAACAAAATTGATTTCGCCCTGACATTCGCCGTCCTGCACGAATTCCCCTCGATACCGCAAGCGTTGGCGCAGGTAGCCGAATCGCTCAAACCCGGCGGATTCTTATATATCGCCGAACCGGCCGGCCATGTGAATAAAGCGGCTTTAGAAAAAACAGTGGCCGCCGCCAAAGCCTGCGGCCTTGAATTAGTCGAATCCCCCGAAGTCTGGAAAAGCCATACTGCTGTTATGAGGAAGAAATCCGTGTAGGGGCACGATATATCGTGCCCGAATTGCGTAGGGCAATATCCTATTTTATCAGCTGTAATTTCCGGACAACTGCTTTGCTATCTGATTCCAGCCCGCAGAAATATATCCCGCTGGGCAAACCCGTTGCGTTAAAAGTAATGCTGTGTTCTCCGGGGGCCAATTGCCCATCAAAAAGCTTTTCGACCAACTGGCCGAGAATATTGTAAATATCAATTTTTACCTTTGCCCGATTTGGCAACTCAAATCTGATATTCGTGACCGAATTGAACGGATTGGGATAACAGGGGAGAAGCTGAAGTTGATTGGGAAGTTGTAATATTGTTTGCTCTTTTATATCGGAAACCTGACGCATCCACATAAAGCGCCCCGATATTGTGTAAAGCCCAAGACCAACGTCCGTAATGAATGTATCACGATAACCGGCTTTGCTAAGCGTCAAATCATAATAGCCGGCTCCTAACATAGAAAATTGGCAACCGCCGGAAGAATCAGTATAAGAGTTATATATCGTCCCTTCAACTTGGACAAATACCTCCGGCAAGTACTGGAAATTAGATTCATATGTAACAACGATAAGATTCGATCGGACAGAGTCTATAGCTGGATGAGTATCTTCAGCCATGCCCCCATATATCAAATAAGGCGTTTCCCCATGACCATCATTATTGGTATCTGAACCGGCATAATCTGACCAGAAATTATGCTCGAAATAAACCCACCGGTTATTATCGCAAGAATCGCATGCTTGAATCATCTGATTGTTATTATCAATAAAATTATTCGCTCCAAAATGATTATTGGCTTCGCCGCTATGGCAGTCCGAAACAATAATGGCGAAACTGTCATTAGAAATAAATTCGTTACCATCAATTATATTAGTTTGTGCTGATCTCATAAGCAAGCCAACACCATTTCTTAGAAACCTGTTGCCGTCCACCCAGTTTTGTAAATGATAGGCCGTATTTGTTTGGTCAAAACATATCCCCGCAACGATATTGAGTTCTATGAAATTCGAGCCGACGCTATTGTATCTATTATTAATCATACTATCATTTTCTGTAAATCTAACCCCGATTTGATTAGAATCAATATGGCAATATCTTATCGAACATAAGCTAGCTCCAGTAAAAATTACTCCATTTGAATTATTATTAATATAGCAGGAGCGCGCATTAGAATAATTGCAATTTATTAATTTCACCGCAGCGTTGCTATCTGCTAATCCGCTGCCTCGTAAGGTGAAAAATGCGACCACGACGCTATCTGAGAGTATCCTGACCACATCCCCCTGTCCCAACCCATCAATAACCGTACTAAGCCGATCTTCCCCAATTACCGAAATCGCCTTATTTATCACTAGATGCTCATAATAAATCCCATTTGCTACGACCACCGAATCACCCGCAGACGCGCTATCGATCCCCATCTGGATAGTCGGATAATCCTGCGGAATGTGAATTATCGCTCCGAAACCGGCCGTGTAAAACAATGAAATTATTGCAACTGTCAAACCGATCAGGTATCTCATAAAATCCCCCAATTTTGAATCATATTAAACTACCACTTCTATATTTCGTAACAAACCATCCCCCCAACCTGTTGCAACAAAATTGGATATTTCCACGCGTAGGGGCTTGGCATGCCAAGCCCTCTCCATAATCCGCCAACATTCTCGCCTGGGCGGCTCGCGATACGCCCCTACTTCAATCCCCCCTCTCCCACGCGGGAAAGGCGGCACGTCCGGCAATGACGGAGGCAGGGGGTGAGGTTTTCATCCCCCCTCAACAATCCCCTTGCGCCAGCCCATCAGCTTTATTAATATTAACCAGTTAAATATAATTTTTTAATCGCCGGAGGAGATATGTCTGGTCATAGCAAATGGTCAACAATCAAACGTAAAAAAGGCAAACTCGACGCCCAACGCGGCGCTATGTTTACCAAAGTAATCAAAGAAATAACCGTAGCAGCCCGACAAGGCGGCGGCGAAATCGAATCCAACCCGCGCCTTCGCACTGCCGTTGGGGCGGCTAAGGCTATCAATATGCCAGCGGATAATATCAAACGAGCTATCCTTAAGGGCACCGGCGAATTGCCTGGCACAACCTACGAAGAGGCCTCATACGAAGGGTACGGCCCCGGTGGAGTGGCCGTTATCCTTAACGTGCTTACCGACAACAAAAATCGCGCTGTCGCCGAAATCCGCCATATATTCACCCGCTACAATGGCAACCTCGGCGAGGCCGGCTGTGTCGGCTGGATGTTCCATAAAAAAGGGTATATCACGATCGATCGCGATAAAACCAATCTTAAAGAAGACGACCTGATGGAAATCGCTATCGATGCCGGAGCCTCCGATTTTTCATCCGATGACCCGACCATGTACGAAATCTATACCGAATTCAATAATTTTGAAAAGGTGCGTTCGGCTATCGAGGCTAAAGGCATCCCAATGGGGACTGCCGAAATCACCATGATTCCGCAAACACAGGTCAAACTCGAAGGCAAAGAGGCGGAATCGATGATAAAGCTCTACGAAGCGCTCGAAGAGAACGATGACGTGCAAAAAGTTTACGCTAATTTCGATATCGACGAGAAGATTCTGGAGCAACTCTCGTCCTGATGGCTCGCAAGGGGCAATTTTCTGCCGCATCGCCTAAACCGATTTCCAACAAGGGCGGTGCGGTTTTTATCGGAGTCGACCCCGGTTTGGGTATCACGGGCTACGGCGTAATCGAGGTCAAACATGGCGCCGCGAAAGTAATCGAAGCCGGAACTATCACCAGCAAACGAACATTGCCCTTAGAAAAGCGATTAGTCGAGCTTTATGAAGGTTTAAGCGAAGTATTCAAGGAATTTTCGCCGCAATCGGTAATAATCGAGGATTTGTATTCGCACTATAAACATCCAAAAACCGCGATAATCATGGGACACGCGCGCGGCGTGGTCTTCTTGAGCGCCGCCAAACTGGCGATTCCCGTTAAAAGTTACGGCGCTACTCGCATAAAAAAATCGCTGACCGGTAATGGCAGGGCATCGAAAATACAGATGCAAAAGATGATAAAAATCAAGCTGAGATTACCAAGTATCCCCGAACCGCCGGATATCGCCGACGCTCTGGCGGTGGCATTGTGCCATATCAGCCAGATGAAAGAAGTATAAGATGATATCTCGTATCAAAGGCAAATTGAAAGAAATCGGCGCCGACAAGGTGTCGATTGAAGTTGCCGGGCTTACCTATGATGTCATGGTGCCGTCCTCGGTGGCGCAAAGTTTTCGTGATACCGCCCAGCCCAACGAAATAGAACTGTTTACTATCTACTATATCGAGGGTGCCAACGTCGGCCATCAATTCCCACGTTTGGTCGGATTCGCCGATCCGGTTCAGCGCGAGTTTTTCAGCCTCATGACCAATGTTTCAGGCCTTGGCGTGAAAAAGACGCTCAAATCGCTGGTATTGCCGATTAATGTAATTGCCCGGGCTATCGAATCTGAAAACACGAAGAAGCTTTCGGAATTGCCCGGAATCGGGCCGCGTATGGCCGAAAAAATTATCGCCGAACTCAAAGGCAAAGTCGCTAAATTCGCCTTGATGAAAGATATCGAGCCATTGGCCAGCCCGATGAAAGCGCCTGATTTCGCTAACGAAGTTATGGACGTTTTGCTGCAATTGCAGTATAAACAAGTAGAGGCCAAAGCTATGATTGAACGGGCCCTGGCCGCGGGTAAACACTTCAAAAGCGCCGAGGAAATGCTCGAGCAGATATTTAAACAATCAGAAGGCGCCTGGAAACAGGGGATAGGCCAGTAGTATGAGGGAACGTGTCGTCGCGCCGACCGCGATTTCGCCGGAAGACGAGAAAATCAATATCTCGCTTCGACCAGAAAAATTACGCGATTATATCGGTCAGAAACAGGTCGTTGAAAAACTATCGGTTTCATTAGCGGCCGCCCGCAACCGCAACGAACCGCACGAACATATCCTGTTTTACGGCCCACCCGGTCTCGGCAAGACCACTCTAGCCTATATTTTGGCTAACGAGATGGGCACCCGGCTGGTTGCCACCTCCGGTCCATCGCTGCAACGTTCGGGCGACCTGATGGGAATCCTTACTAACCTGGGCGTTGGCGACGTGCTTTTTATAGTTGAGATTCACCGGCTGTCCCCGGCAGTCGAGGAGTTTATCTATCCGGCCATGGAGGATTTCAAGGTTGATTTTATCGTGGATAAAGGCGCGTTCGCGCGGGTCCTCAATGTCCCGCTCAAAAAATTCACCTTCATTGGCGCCACCACTCGCGCCGGATTATTGAGTGCGCCGCTTCGTAGCCGTTTCGGGATTTTTCATCACATAGACTTTTATCCGCAGGATGAGTTGGCGCAAATTATCAAACGGTCGGCGGCCTTGCTCGATATTATAATTGCTGATGATGCCTGCGATGAGCTTTCGCGGCGGGCTCGCGGCACGCCCCGTATCGCCAATCGGCTGCTTCGCAGGGTACGCGATTTTTCGCAGGTAAAAGGGCACGGCGCGATAGATATGGAAGCGGTCAACTCTGCTCTTGATATGGAGGGAGTCGATAGCAAGGGTTTAGATAATCTCGACCGAAAATTCATATCGACCATAATAAACTATTACGGCGGCGGGCCGGTCGGTATCGAAGCGCTTGCGGCCACTCTCAACGAGGAAACCGATACGCTGGAAGAGATGGTCGAACCGTTTTTGTTGCTTATCGGCTTTTTACAACGCACCAAACGCGGCCGGATGGTATCGGCTCAGGCGTATAAGCATCTCAATATCCCCGTTAAACCGGGATCGCATCTCGAAAGCGACAGCCAGGAAACCCTTTTATGAAAACGATATTCGGCAAATGGCTCTTATATCTCGGCCTGATGTTGATTCTTTTGGGTGGATTTATATTTCTGGGGTTGCGTCTGAATTTATTCGGGCATATCCCCGGCGATTTCGTCTATCACGATCATAACCATATCGTGATTTTCCCGCTGGCCTCCTGCGTGATATTTTCACTGGTCGTTTCTGCGATATTTTATATAGTCAAACGTAGTAAGAGATAATCTCAAATTCTATGACCAAACATCATGTCGACATATAATCCTTTTGAGTATTATTATAATGTCATTCCCGCGCAGGCGGGAATCAAGGATTTATCCCGTAGAGGCGCGATATATCGTGCCCAATCCAAATCAGGTAACCCATCCGCCGACTGGCGGACTGTGGAATCGGTCAATTCTATAAGCAGATTGATAATTGTAAAAGAACCCACCGCAGAGCGGTGGGGCACCTGGCGAACCGCCCGAATTATTACGCGTAGGGGCGCAGCATGCTGCGCCTACATTATCATTAATCAAATTATATGGAATTGACCTCCTATGCCCGATGCCATGTTAACGCCCAACCCAATCGCCATCGATATCGCCGAATACGATTACGACCTCCCCAAAGACCGAATCGCGCTCTATCCGGCCAATCCGCGTAGCTCCTCGAAGCTGCTTGTAGTCGATCACTCCAAAGACACGTTCGAGCATCGACGATTTGAAGATATCGTCACCTATTTCCGCGCCGGAGATATCCTGGTTCTCAACGATTCCAAAGTATTCCCGGCCCGCCTGTATGGTCATAAAAAAGATTCCGGCGGCAAAGTGGAAATATTCCTGTTGCGCAAGTATGACAATGGCGAGTGGGAAGCTCTGGTCAAACCCGGCAGACGAATCCAGCCTGGCACGACTATCGAATTTGCCGACGGCGAATTTTCGGCCTTAATCGGCGAACGCACCGAAGTCGGCGGCCGAATAGTGACGTTCAGCGTAAATGAAAACCTGATGGAATTAATCTGGCGTCACGGGGAGGTGCCCCTGCCGCCCTATATCGCTCGCCCGGCCGAGGAAAATGACAAGGCGACCTATCAGACAGTTTACGCCAAAAATGTCGGGGCGGTGGCCGCTCCCACGGCGGGATTTCATTTCACAGAAGAACTGCTGCAAAAAATCCAGGCGCTCGGCGTAAACGTTTTGTATGTAACGCTGCACCCCGGGCTGGGGACATTCCGTCCGATAACGGTTGCCGATGCCGCATCCCACAAAATGGAAGAGGAATATTTTTCGATAAAGCCGGAGGTGGCCGATACGATTAATCGCGCTAAAAACGAAAGCCGCCGAATAATCGCGGTCGGTACTACTACCGTGCGGGCTTTGGAAAGCGCTTTCGACGCCGATTCCGGCGAAGTTGTCGCCAGCGATGGCCGTTACACCAACAAATTTATCTATCCCCCTTATCAATACAAAGTCGTCGATTGCCTTTCGACAAATTTCCATCTTCCCAAATCTACCCTGCTGTTGCTGGTTTCGGCGCTGGCCGGGAAAGAAAAGATACTGGCCGCGTATAAAGAGGCGATTGATAAGGGGTATCGCTTTTACAGCTACGGCGATGCGATGTTGATTTTATGAAAACACGAAGAAATTTGGCCGTTATTGTCGCCGGCGGTTCTGGAATCCGCATGAACGCCGATTTGCCCAAACAATACCTGCAAATCGCGGGCAAACCTATCTTGGCGATGGCCGCCGAGGCATTCGAGAAATCGCCTCTTATCGATGAAGTCATCCTGGTGGTTGCCGAAGATTATCTTGCTTATGCCTCATATGAAATAGTAGATAAATACAAAATGAAAAAGGTCAGTAAAATTATTTCTGGCGGCGCCACCCGTCAAGAATCGGTTCTGGCCGGATTATCCGCAAGTCCACAGGTTACCGACTATGTGGCAATTCACGATGGCGTCCGCCCGTTTATTCGCCAGGCAATGATCGATCAGCTATTCAAATCTGTTCAACTCACGGGCGCGGCAATCCCCGCGGTGAAAGCTAAGGAAACTATTAAATTGGTGGAAAACAATCTAATCGAAAAGACCATACCGCGCGAAAAGGCTTTTTGGGCGCAAACACCACAACTGTTCCGTTACGAAAATATCCTGGAAATCCATCGCAGAGCCGCCGACCAAAAATTCGATGCCACCGATGACGCCATGCTGGCTGAACAATACGGCATGAAAGTTGCGATTGTTCCGGGCTATTATGATAATATTAAGATAACCACGCCCGAAGACTTAATTCTGGCTGAGGAGATACTGAAAAAATGGTAAGATGCGGTATCGGATTCGATGTGCACGCTTTTGCCGCCAACCGAAAATTGATTTTGGGCGGAGTTGAGATCAATTATCCTATGGGACTGGCCGGGCATTCCGACGCCGACGTCGTCTGTCACGCTATTGCCGATGCTCTGTTAGGCGCCGCCGGTATGGGCGATATCGGCATGATGTTTCCCGACACCGATTCCGCCAACAAAGATATCTCCAGTATTTTGATACTCGAAAAGACTATTGAGCGGCTGAAATCGCATAGCTATAAAATCATCAATGTCGATATCACCGTTATCGCCGAACAGCCAAAAATCGCGCCCCATTCGAAGGCAATGCGGATTAAACTGGCGAAGGCCTTAAAAATCAACCCGGAAGATATCAATGTTAAGGGCAAAACTACCGAACATCTGGGATTTGCCGGCAGGGAAGAAGGTATCGCGGCCATGGCTGTCGCCGCTATAGAAAAGCAATGACATTCGAATCGATACTGTTCTATCTAACCTCACAGGCTGCGATTTATATCTATATGGTAATATTGGTCAGCGCCATTATCGAAAATTTGTTCCCACCATATCCCGGGGATGCGGTCGTATTGGCCGGAGCCTTTTTGGCCGGTCGCGGAGATATTGGTTATCTGCCGCTATTTGTCGTATCGGTGGTCGGCGGTATGATTGGCGCCATGTTTTTGTATTATTTGGGAAAACGCCGGGGCAGAGCGCTGTTCGAAAAGTACGACAAGTATTATTTACGCATGGAAAATCTGACCAAAATTGAAAACTGGTTTAGGCGCTGGGGAATCTGGCTACTTCTGTTTTCGCGATTTATGGCTGGCGCCCGTTCGGTTATCGCTTTGGCCGCGGGAGTCGGCAATGTCCCGGTCAAACGGATGAGCGTTCTTACGCTAATCAGTTTTTGCCTGTGGAATATCGTTTTGATAGGCGGGATGTATCTTTTGAAATCGAATTGGACGAAACTTACACACTTGATAAAGTCGTATAACCTGGTATTAGTAATCGCCAGCGCGATTGTATTACTTGCCTGGCTGGCGATAGTTTATAAAAGGAGTATCGGAAAAGTATGAAAATAGCGGTTTTAATGGGAGGCACATCGGCGGAACGGGATGTCTCGCTGGCGTCGGGAGCGGGAGTAGTTGCCGGATTGAAACAGGCGGGACACGAAGTAGTTCCGATTGACACTGCCCATGGTTATCACGCGCTCAAAATGGATGAGGTCAAGCAAATCGAAAAGGTTAAAGCGCAGCCGCCTTCGATACAGGAGCTTCAAAAATACGCCGGTGAATTGACGATTCAGGCCGTTAATTCCGCCGATTTGCGCGGTGTCGATGTTATCTTTATAATCTTGCACGGCGGGGCTGGCGAAAATGGCACGATTCAAGCGCTGCTCGACCTGGTAGATATTCCTTACACCGGTTCGGGAGTGCTGGCTTCGGCTTTGGCGATGGATAAATACATGGCCAAGCAAATATTCGCCGCCAATGATGTTCCCACGCCCGATTTCTTTATCGTGGATAAGCGCGAAAATATGCCGCTCGACGATATCGCTCGGCGTGTTGACCAGACGCTCGGCTATCCGGTGATTGTCAAACCCAATAGTCAAGGTTCATCGGTAGGGCTTTCGATTGTTAAGGGCGATGACCAGCTGGCCGCCGCGTTGGATTTGGGATTCCAGTACGACGACCGTCTGCTGTTCGAAAAATTTATCGCCGGTCGCGAATTCACCGTAAGCGTGCTGGGCAATGAGCCTTTGCCGCTGGTGGAAATTATCCCCGAAGGCGGCCTATATGATTACGAGCATAAGTATATCGCCGGTAAAACCAATAAAGTCTGCCCGGTGGATTTGCCCCAACCATTACAGAAGATGATTCAGCTGCATGGCCTCAAGGCATTTCAGGCGTTGGGATGTCAGGGATTTGGCCGGGTTGATTTCCGACTCGATAAAGATAATCAACCGTTTTGCCTCGAAGTGAACACGCTTCCGGGGATGACCGCGACCTCGCTGGTGCCCAAAGCCGCCAAAGCCGCCGGAATTGAATTCCCGCAGTTGTTGGATAAAATCTGCCAAATTGCAATCGACGATTTCAAAAACAGGAGAAAGAATTGAAATACAGCGCCGTTTTATTCGACCTGGGCAGTACGCTTATCGAATACGAAAACAGCGACTGGGCTACTCTGGGCAAACAGGGGGTAATCGAAGCTTACCCGCTATTGAAAACAGCATTTCCTGATATGCCACAGGTTGACCAGTTTGGTCCGACCTTCTATCTATACCTCAAGGAAATATTAGATAACGAACGAGCCGATTATAGCGAATTCGACCTGTATGAACTATGCCAGAAAATTTTTGCCCGGATGAATTTGATTTCCCGCGATGGCCTTGTCGAAAAATTCGTGCACACTTATTATCAGCCGATAGCGCGACAAATCACCATGGAAAAAGGCGCTCCGGAAATCCTGAAAGCTATCAAAGATGCCGGTCTGAAAATAGGCCTGGTATCGAATACGATTTTTCCCGAAAAATACCATCTTGGCGAGATGGCCCAATTTGGCTTGCTTAAATATTTCGATTTTACCATATTTTCGTGTGCCGTAAAAACGCGGAAACCGGGTCCCAGAATATTCAACATGGCCCTGGATTTGGCCAATGCTGAACCCGGCAAAACTGTTTTTATCGGCGATAGATACGATGCCGATATAATCGGCGCGAAAAATGCCGGTATGGTTACAGTCTGGAAATATCACGATAAAAGAGAAAATCCCGACAACGTGAAACCTGATTTTTCGATTACGGATCTTGACGAATTGCATGCAATAATATTATCCTGATAAATGGAGGATACCTTGGATAAAATTGAACAACTTCTGATGGAACTTACCGACGCCAACGGCGTGCCGGGGTTTGAGGATGAAGTGGCCGATGTGATGGCTAAAAACGCTGTCGCGGCCGATGAAATCACCTATGATAAATTGGGAAGCGTAATTTGCCGTAAGACCGGTACAGCCGACTCGCCCAGAATCATGATCGCCGGGCATCTCGATGAAATCGGCTTCATGGTCACCCAGATTACCGATGAAGGCTATGTCAAATTTATCCCTCTCGGCGGATGGTGGGGACATGTGGCGTTGGCGCAGCGCGTGATTATCAAAACCGGCAAAGGCGATATACTTGGCGTGATCGGTTCGAAACCGCCGCATATCCTCAAAGAAGATGAGCGCAAAAAAGTCCTCGACATAGACGATATGTTCATCGATATCGGAGTCACCCCTAAAACCGATATCAAAAAATTGGGGATCCGGGTAGGCGACCCAATCGTGCCGGTGGCCCAATTCACCAAAATGCACGATCCCAAAGTCTATCTGAACAAAGCGTTCGATAACAGAATCGGAGTAGCCGCGGCGGTGGCGGTAATAAACGCGCTCAAAGGCTCCAAACACCCCAATACGATTTATGGTGTGGGTACGGTGCAAGAGGAAGTCGGCTTGCGCGGTGCCGGTACAGCCGCCTATATGGTCGATCCTGATGTCGCGTTCGTCGCGGATGTTTCATTGGCAGTCGATGGTCCCGGCGCCGAGAAATCAAACAAAGCTAAAATGGGAACGGGGCCGTCTATCAACGTGCTCGATGGCAGCATGATTCCAAACCGCCGTTTGCGCGATATGATTATTGATATAGCCGAGAAAGAAAAAATACCCTATCACCTTTCGGCCATGCCCCGCGGCGGCACCGATGGCGGCCGGATACATATCTCACGTTCCGGCGTACCATGTATCTACATTGGTATCGCCACCAGATATATTCACAGCCATACCAGTATCATGCATCGCGATGATTTCGACAATATGGTAAAATTGTTGATAGCTGTTATTAAAAAGCTGGATGCCAAAACCGTGAAATCGCTCAATAAGAGATAACATGGCTCTAACCTTTTTCAATACTTACAGTCGCCGTAAGGAGCAATTCACGCCGCTGGAACCGGGACATGTTCGTATGTACACCTGTGGCCCGACCGTGTACGCCCCGGCGCATATCGGTAATTTCCGCGCCTACATGTTCGAGGATTTGCTTCGCCGGTATCTTATCTACAAAGGTTTCAAAGTCACACAGGTGATGAACCTTACCGATATCGACGATAAAACCATTCGCGATTCCAAAGCCAAAGGCATTCCCCTGAATGAACACACTAAACCCTTTATAGAGGCTTTTTTCCGCGATTTGGAACGGCTCAATATCCAGAAAGCCGAATACTACCCGGCGGCCACCGATCATATTCCCGAGATGGTGGCGCTGGTAAAAAAACTTTTGGAAAGCGGCCATGCCTACAAATCCGGCGATGCCATTTATTTCAAGATTAAGACCTTTCCTAAATATGGCGCGCTTTCACATATGAAACTCGATGAACTCAAAGACGGCGCCCGTATTAGTTCCGATGAGTACGAAAAGGATACCGCTTCCGATTTCGCGCTCTGGAAATTCTGGACCGAAGACGATGGCAACGTGTTCTGGGAAACCGAAATCGGCAAGGGAAGACCCGGCTGGCATATCGAATGCTCGGCCATGAGCATGAAGTACCTGGGCGAATCGTTCGATATCCACACCGGCGGCATCGACAACATGTTCCCGCATCACGAAAACGAAATCGCCCAGTCCGAAGCGGCCACCGGCAAACCATTTTCGAAATACTGGCTACACTGCGAACATCTGATGGTCGAAGGCAAGAAGATGGCCAAGTCGGAAGGGAATTTTTTCACGGTGCAAGATTTGGTCGACAAGGGCGAAAATTTGTCGGCGGTGCGTTACCTGCTACTATCGACTTACTATCGCCAGCAGTTGAATTTCACGTTCGATGGCTTAATAGCCGCCAAAAATGCGATAACCCGCCTGCGCGATTTCCGCGATGCGATTGAAACCGGCAAAGGCGATGGCAACAATCCCGAAATCGCGGCAATCGCTAAAAAGGCCACTGAAAAATTCGAGACTGCTTTAGATGACGACCTCAATATCTCGCCGGCTCTGGCCGCGATCTTCGATTTTGTCCGCGAAGCCAACGCCGCCCGCGAAAAATCGGGGCTGTCTAGTTCAGACGCGGAAATCCTTCGCCAGACTTTGAAACGATTCGATTCGGTGCTGGGCGTGATATACGTGCAGGAACAGGCGCTCGATTCGGATATCGAAAAGCTGATACAGCAGCGTCAGGATGCCCGCAAGAGCAAGAACTTCGCCGAATCGGATAGAATCCGCGATCAACTTCTGGCGATGGGGATTATCCTCGAAGACACTCCGCAGGGCGTTCGCTGGAAGAGGAAGTTGTAATTAACGTTGATTTTTTATTGTGGCGTCGGGTATTGATATCTGGCGCCACTTTTAATTTGAGTATTGTGGCATAACGTAGGGACACTCAGCCACTATCATATTTTATGAGTTGTCATGCTGAACTCGATTCAGCATCCAGATATCGTCAGGAGACTTGGGGCTCCTGACCTACTCTGGATATAATCCTGGATTCCGGGTCAAGCCCGGAATAACAGAGAGTGTGGCCTATGCGTCAGGTTGGAGTCGCATTAAGCAGACGACATCTCATACGAGCCCACGGCCTGGCGCCAGGATTTTTCTGGCATACGCCGGAATTCAATCCTGACGCATAAAACAAATATTTTTTAAGGCGGCTGTCTGAGGTGCTATCATTTTGACATTGAACCAACATTTTATTTATTCCTTTAAGATCCGAATAACCGCTCGAATCAGGCGGCTGCAGTAGCTTAGAAGAATCAGCCTACGGCCGTCTTCCTCGGTTTAATTTAGGCACAGCTACGGTACCCATGTTTGGAGACGTCGTGTCATCGCGCGCAATCGACGATATCCAGTTGGTCGTCTGCCTCAGGTAGCGTCGTTCTCCGACAGCCGCCATTAGCTTTCGAACTTTAGTCTTCCTATAATACCCTCTGCCAGCATTCTTAATGCGAATTGCATGCGGATTGAGGATAGGGGGATTGGGAGAGAAGGGGTTAGGGCGAGGATTTTACTGAAAATCCCTCAGGATGTCGTGTTACCGCTTCAATTCTGAGGCAAAAAAAAATATTACCGCCAGCAATGTTGAGTTATGATCCCACAGCAAGGGGCTTGTTGAAGAACCTCTGTCGCCGGTATTTTATTACAGGAAAATTAATTTTAGCAATCTCCAACCCGTAGGGGCGCAGCATGCTGCGCCCCTACTACGCGAAAAATGGAGTTTTCGTTTTTAATATTACAGCACCTTTATCAACACTCCCGAAGGCGAGAATCTAGGTTTAAATCCGGATACCAAATCAAGTTTAGAATTACAGAAAACCTCGATTAAAAAAGCAATCGCCAGTGACAAATCGCCTTTACTTATCCGGATAGTATAAATGTTGCCTCTAGGAAATTGGGCAGGATCACAGGGATCCTGCCCTACAATATTCTATTCCAAATCCCCCCAGAGCTTCATCGGGATTTTGACGCCTTTGGCTTTGGCGACTTTTTCGGCTTCTTCGTAGCCGGCATCGACATGCCGGATAATCCCCATGCCGGGGTCGTTGGTCAGCACTCGTTCGATACGCGCATCCATTTCTTCGCTGCCATCGCAAACGACCACTTGCCCGGCATGCAGCGATAGGCCTATACCAACGCCGCCACCGTGATGGAAACTCACCCACGAGGCGCCACGGGCTGTGCTCAGTAGCGCGTTCAGTATCGGCCAATCGGCGATACAATCGGAGCCGTCTTTCATGCTTTCGGTTTCGCGGTAGGGCGAGGCCACCGAACCGCAATCCAGATGGTCGCGGCCGATAACGATAGGTGCCTGCACTTTGCCATCGCGGACGAGTTTGTTCATGGCCAATCCCATCTTGTCGCGTTCGCCATATCCAAGCCAGCAGATACGCGCGGGGAGACCCTGATAATGCACCCTTTGTCGCGCCAATTTTATCCAGCGCACCAATGATTCATTCTGCGGGAATAGCTTTAACACCAGATCATCGGTAACGGCGATATCTTTGGGATCGCCGGACAGCGCGGCCCAACGGAACGGCCCTTTGCCTTCACAGAATAACGGCCGGATATAAGCAGGCACGAATCCCGGATAGGCGAAAGCGTCTTTGAGTCCGGCTTTCTGGGCCTGGCCGCGAAGGTTATTGCCGTAATCGAACACATGTGAACCGGCTTTGGCGAATCCCACCATCGCCTGGCAATGTTTGTACATCGACTCGTACGACATCTTGATATATTTATCGGGATTGGACTGCCGCAATTGTTTGGCGTCCTCAAGCGATATCCCGGCGGGCACATAACCGTTTAATTCATCGTGCGCCGAGGTCTGATCGGTCACCAGGTCGGGGATGATTCCGCGTTTGAGCAGTTCGGGGAATATATCGGCGGCGTTGCCGACAAGCCCGATTGACAGGCCGATTCCTTCTTTTTGGGCTTTGACGACTTGCGCCAACGCCTTATCGAGATTGGTTTCCATGACATCGCAGTAACCCGAATCGAGGCGGCGTTTGATACGGGAGGGGTCAACTTCAACTACGAGAATGGCCGCGCCGTTCATCGCGCCGGCCAACGGTTGGGCGCCGCTCATGCCGCCCATCCCGGCGGTGAGAATGAACTTGCCCTTAAGGTCGCTGCCGAAATGCTTTTGTCCGGCGGCGGCGAAAGTTTCGTAGGTTCCCTGAAGGATTCCCTGGGTTCCGATATAAATCCATGACCCGGCAGTCATCTGGCCGTACATGAGAAGGCCGAGTTGCTCGAGTTCGCGGAATTTCTCTGGCGTGGCCCAGGCTGGCACCATGTTGGAATTGGCGATTAGCACGCGCGGCGCGGAAAGGTGAGTCCGGAATATCCCGACCGGTTTGCCGGATTGCACCAGCAGAGTTTCATTCGATTCGAGTTCCACCAGGGCTTTGAGTATCGCTTTGAGGCATTGTTCGTTGCGGGCGGCTTTACCGCGGCCGCCATAGACAACCAGTTCTTGGGGATTCTCGGCCACTTCGGCGTCGAGATTGTTCAGAAGCATGCGGAATGCGCCTTCGGTTTGCCAGCTTTTACAGGTGATACCGGGTCCGGTGGGCGCTTTTATTTTAGTCAAATCCATAATTCCTCCAGGTCTTGAGGGGTAATTAAGGCGCGGGGGGGAGGTATGTCAAATGGTAAGTAAATGTGATTGACTTTAATAATTGATATGGTATAATATATTTGATAAGTAGCGAAATATAGGAATTGATGTAACAGAGTGTAAGTCAAGCCCGCTGGGGACATGATGGTTGCTAAGATTAAGTTCACAATTGTGGAGTTAGGATCCCACGGCAAGGGGAGTGTTGCGAAAGCCATGAAAGGCTTAAGCGTGAATAATGAATATTTCGCGTTGGGGCGAATTGCATTCGCCCTTATTGGGTTACGATTTAACTAAATCATTCTTGTGGGCGGCACGCGTCCCCGCGTGCCCCAAATAATTTATGGTGATACGTAAACGACTTGACGTTGCGGGTCCCGCTTTGGTTTTCGTAACCACTACCGTAAGGAATTGGATTCCTGTGTTTTCGGATGACAACGCCGCAATCTGTATAATAGGGCAATTGCGCGAATCAATTGAATTCTATCACTGTTCTCTGGTTGGATATGTCTTAATGCCATCTCACTTACACTTGCTACTGGGACTTCCCGATTTGCGGCAGCTTTCAGTTTTTATGGAAAGTTTTAAAAGTCTGAGTTCGCGTAAAATCAAACAATTACATTTGGATACTTATCGTAATCTGACGACCGGAGCTTACCATTTGTGGAAGCCTAGATTTGATGATATAGTGATCAAAAGCGAGAAGCAGTTTAGGATTAAGCTTGATTATATCCATAATAATCCAGTAAAATCAGGGTTTGTAATATCTCCTACCGATTGGAGATTTTCAAGTGCAGGAGATTGGCTGGATATGCAACCCGGCTTGATACCAATCGATAAAGAATATGGTTGGCTTGAGAAAATTGAAGGAAGGCGGATATAATTAAAGAACGGGCACGCGAGGACGCGTGCCGCGCACAAAATACAAATTCGTGGGTTACATTTAGTATATTGAACTCGGATAAGGATACAGTTTACGCCGAATCCACAAGGATTAATGGAATTATACCCGAAGAACCGGGCAACAGTCTCTTACCTGAAATATATTCAATGAACATTATTTGGGATGGCAGGTGCAATAAACACCAATATAATGGCCATCTGGCCGACCCGGAGAAGGGCATATATTCAGCCGGGGCAATGATAAGTATTGGCGAGGAACACCTTAAAAGCAATATAGATACGTTCAGTGTTGTACCGAAGATTGATTCGGTTATTGTAACTAACTGGCCATCTTATCCGCCTATGCACTGCGTCGGCACATTATCGTGCGATACAGTGGCAACGATTATAAAAGCGAAAATAGATGATGCCAGCGGCGATAATAATTACCGATATTACGCGCCCGGATTACAATATGCGCGAAGTATTAATATCTGGAATGCGGTACAAAATGATTCTAATTTTTATTTTTGGGATGTTGGGAGCCCCAAGAAAAGATATTATGAGAAAGAGAATAAACAAATCCAGGTCAGAAATTGGCCGGTGAATAAATTCGGTACTTTAAGTTATGTTTGGAAAATTATACACGATAGGCGGATTGGAACAAGCGTTAATGTAAGATATACCGGAAATGATATTGTACGCGATACTTCCGGCCAATGGGGGCATAACTGGTATGCTCCTCTTAATACATATGCAAAGCGCTACTCTTGGTTAGACGATTCTTTAGGCTATATGCGTAATTTGGTTTATAGCGAAGTTAAGAATATTAAGAACGAGATTATATTGCAGGCAGACACTGCAGCGACAGGTGCAAAAGCACATAAACTGATATATGCGCCAGTTAACGCTAATTCACCGTATGATATTGTAGACTGGGCACTTACGCATGTAGGAGTCCCCTACGCAATGGGCGATGCCACCGATAAAATTCCCTATATTAAAATAGATTGCTCAAGCCTTGTGACTGCAACAAAGATTCAAACTATAGGTTCCGAAAATAATCATATATATGATATCGGTGCCATGTATACCAAAAGTTACAGGGATACAATATATAATCATCATCTAATTACGAGTCGCGTTAATAATCCGTTAACCGACACCATGTTTAATTTTAATTGTTGCAGAGGTCAATTGCTTTATATTGAAAACCGTGCAGATACAAATCGCCGGCATATTATGATTATTGAAAGTGCAGTAGATTTCAATGCGAAAACCAAAACACCAAGAGAATTATGGGTCGTACATGCACGTGGTGAAGCATGGCCAAAAGGAAAGGTGCGTTGCGAAGATGTAGCCCGTCAATATCCTAAAGGCGAATGGAAATGGATATTTTTAAGATGGGTAAATTAAAGGAGTGGTTTATGAAAACCAAATTGATTGCATTAATAATGCTATTTACCATAATCTTATTACATAAGGCGGAAGCTGAATACGTAACAAGTGAATTGTTGATTATACCTTGGGGTAACAATACGAATGAAATTCAAATAGATGAGCCCTATAGGGAGTATTATGATGGCCCCGATTATGATACAATTGGATTTATGGTACATGGCTCAGGACCCATAATTCAATTTGTTGATAAATATGACAATACATACATACTTTCAAAATCGCCTACTTATTGCAGGGGTTTTCATGCGGACGGCTCCCTTTTAGTTGATTATTCACCCGGGAGCCAAAACTTCGACTATAATTCATATTTTGGATTTAGCATCCAGAACTTTTATATAGATTCACTTTGCAGGCTATATTTCGGTTGCGCCTTTAAGAATCAAATTACGGTTGTAGATACACTTTATAAGTTAATCGATAAAATATCTCCGGTTCAGGAAGATTCAACGGAAAATATAAGGCTTTCAAGTTGGGGTTCTGAAGATATGTTATCAATTTCAACTCGTAATCATGGTTGTTTTATATATAAAAACGGGCAATTTTATGAAGGGGGTACTTTTTATGGATGGTTAGCAATTGATGGCTATTACTACTATCTTTGCGTTAATGATGATTCAAGCTATCATACTATAAGATACGAACCGCCCAGAAGTAAGAGATGTTACGCGGAGGAATGCGATACACTGTTTTCATTTGATATGAATGATCTGTATGAATGCGATTTTCTGGGGGTCGATAACGACACGGTACTGTACGTTGTTTATACATCGAAAGCGGATACAATGACCAAATACGTTAGGCTTTACACTAAAGATGGACATATGGTAGATCAATTTGCATTACTTCCACAAGTAGAAAATCACTATTTATATTACATCTATGAGCCGTTTTTTCGGGCGGATGGCTGTATATTCCAGTTTCTATGCCAGGATGACGGCCTGCATGTAATCAAGTGGTCGAAACAGTGATATGTTAAAAGCTGCGGCGGTAATATTGTTTATCGGAGTGATAGCGGGCGGTCTATTCGGCGGGCAGTATCGTTCGGCGGAGATGTGCGTCATCAAATGGGGAGACAACATCGATCAATTAAAAATAGGAGAACCCGATTATGATGAAACTTTGCCCCCCGATTCCACAACGAGCAAGTGGATTGAAACATCAGGTCCAACACAGGGATTCGTTGATAAAGACGAAAACTTATACATATCATCGTATGATTTTTCCCAGTTTAAAGCATTTAAAAATACAGGTGATTTGATATTTAATTATTCGGCTGATGATAGCATATTGTTAGGCAGATATTTATCAAAGCATATCGTTAATAAATTCTACGTCGATTCGCTGGGAAAAATATTTATTCAATTGTTTCCTCCATATCCCGCTTTATTGATAGTAGACCGTTTGGCAAATCAGATAGATAGCATATCGCTTGAAAATGTGTATCCGACCTATCATATAGGGAATTTTTGGTGGGGATCCAAAGATATCATTTCTATTATGTATTCCAATTACACACAAGCTATTTTTATTACATATAAAGGTGATAGGATTATTCCGGGTGGTAGTTTAATGTGGCCGGTTTCTGAAGAATATTATTATGCCCGCCATGTTGATTCTACTCGGCTGCGGTTTTATAAATGCATTCATCCAGATACAGACGAAGTATTTGAGTATGTAGATACCAATTCCATATCCTTGGATTCGCTGATATTTGGCAGCAGCTTTCTTGGTGTTGACGATAGTCTTTACCAATATGTGATGGTTGGCTGGGGCTCAAAAAACAGGCCTTCCGTACTTATTTATGATATGAAATACCAATTAGCGTATAAAATTATACCGCCGATCTATAGCAATAAGTATTTCAGGCGTATGGGTTATTGCGTCCGGCCGGATGGCACGGTCTATGAATTTCGTTGTCTGGATGACGGCCTGCATGTAATCAAGTGGTCGAAACAGTGATATGTTAAAAGCTGCGGCGGTAATATTGTTTATCGGAGTGATAGCGGGCGGTCTATTCGGCGGGCAGTATCGTTCGGCGGAGATGTGCGTGATACCATGGGGAGATGGCCCTCAACAACTCTATATTGAAGAGCCGTACCGGGAGTATTCCGATGATATTAATGGCGATACAATTGGATTTATGGAAACCGGAAATGGTCCGGGTACTTTCTTCGTAGACAAAAATGATAATATATATATCCAATCAGGGAGCTTGAATTATTTTAAGGCGTTTCATAGTGACGGTTCATTACTAGTCAATTATTCGCCGGGCAATAATTTATTTAATTATGGTCAGTTATTTAATAGAGGCATTGAAAGATTTTATGTGGATTCATTGTGCAATATATATGTTAGCGGTCTTTTGCAAAAGCATATCGTAATTGTCGATACGCTTTATAAGTTAATTAACAGAATCAAACCCGATTTTGTTGATTCAAGCGATTATATTATAATTTCTAATTGGGGTTCTCAGGATATGATATCAATATCAGCAGGTCATGCAGGATGTATGACATACAAAAATGGCGAATTTAAAAGAGATGGTACTTTTTATGGATGGTTAGCAATTGATAACTTCTATTACTATGTTCTTAGCAACGCAGACTCGGTCTTACGTATTGTTCGGTTTAATTCTATTAATGAACGCTGTTATGCCCAAGCTTATGATTCGGTATTTGCTTTCGACATGGATGAGATAATCGGATGTCATTTGCTGGGCGTTACGGATAGTATGCTATTATGCATAATTTATAATCCATATTCGGACTCATTAAACAATTATATCCGTTTTTATGATACTACAGGCAAAATCATTGATCAATTTATGTTGTTACCCCAATTAGAAAATCACTATCTATATTACATCTATGAGCCGTTTTTCCGGGCGGATGGGTGTATATTCCAGTTTCTATGCCAGGATGACGGCTTGCATGTAATCAAGTGGTCGAAACAGTGAGGGAGATATGAAATATATCGTAATATTATTGGCTCTTTTGGCGTTTAGCCCCATTGCGGTTTTGGCACAGCTTGTTCCCGAACAGGTATTCGGGGCGAATATTCAATCCAACGTCTGGAATTCGCAAATCGAATCAGAATATATGGGGGAGTATTTCAAAACCCTACGGATGCCTAATGCGGCCGCCAATATCATATTCGTAAATGAAATCGATACGACCGAATTCATATTTCTGCTTGATAATGCGGTAGATTACCTTCGCTGGTATCGGATTCGCTGGCAAGCACCCAAAGACAGCCTCGTATTTATCGGTCATTGCGGTCTGGATGATTCAATGGAGTATTCGGCCCCCAATGAGATCGCCATAAATTCGGAAACCGCCATCTACAATACCGAAACCGATAATATTTTTGTGGTCGACCGGATGCGGCAATATATGTTTAAACAGCAATTCCATTTTAATCCGGCTGACCCGACAAAAGATAATGTTTTCACTGAAGATTCAATTCGGGTCGATACTTTGTTCCGGCCATTCGATATCAAATATATTCAGTATAGCCACGGCGCATTAAGTTGGAACCGCCTATTTGTGCTGGATCAATACCGCAGTTGTTTCTTCGTGTTCACCCGCGCGGGTGACCTGCTGGGGCGGCTCAATTTCGAACCGCCGGATGATTCGATTTTTCACGATTACGCTGGATTTACTTACAGGTTAAATAACAATGGGACCATTAATTTTTATATTATCGACTGGCCGCAATCCAAAGTAGTCGGCTACTGTTATAATCCGCATAATGATGAAATATCCAAGTTCGGCGAAATTGCCTTAATTAATGGCGAATTGACTAATCTATCAGATATAGTCTATTACGCCCCGGAAGGATTATGGGTATTCGATAGACGCTATAATTTAGTAATGTCGGTAGCGGAGGATTTGAGTCAAGTTAACCGCTATATAAATATCGACAGTCTGGGTTTAGCCGGCGTAGAAAAACTTGGCTATATGTCGGTTCTCGACGGGCATATCGTGTTAATGGGAATCATGGGGGAAAATAGCGGCATCTATTCATTTACCACCGGTTATCACGCCCTCAAGCCTGGTAAGAATCCAAATATTGAAGTCCCGACAAAATATGCTCTCGATCAGAATTATCCCAATCCATTCAACCCGAATACTCTTATCAGCTATGCAATTCCCAAGCAGTCGTATGTAAAGCTCGACATATACAATATCCTCGGTCAGAGGGTTATTACGCTTGTTGATGATGAAAAGCCTGCCGGTTATTATTCGGTTACCTGGAATAGCAAGAATTCAGAAGGGCGGGAAGTCGCATCGGGTTTGTATTTTTATCGGATATCAGCCAGAGATTTCACCGAAATAAAGAAGATGACATTAATCAAATAATGTAATCTGCCGAGTCATGCCCCAAGTGGGCTTGACCTGCTTATAAATCTCTAATGTTAATTGACACAAGCATTCCCCGATTATATTTTATCGGGCATGGATTATTACGATATACTTAAAAGACGCTCGAGTGAACTTGGCGCCGACCTGTTCGGTGTGGCCGAAACCGCCAAAGTGGAAAAATATCTGGCGCCGGAAATCGCCGAAATCGCCAAGTCTCTGCCGAACGTCGTAAGTATCGCGGTAAAACTTCAGCGCAAAGTGCTGGCAACGCTCACCGATGGGCCGAATTTCATCTATAAAGCGCATTACCGTCAGGCGAATAATCTCTTGGATAAAATCACCTTTCAACTCGGGCAGTTCGTAATCGAAAATGGTTACGAGGCGATGGCGATTCCGGCTTCCGTTATTGTCAGTTGGGAGAAACAGACCTCGCATTTATCGCATCGCCATGTGGCCCAGCTTGCCGGTATCGGTTATTGGGGTCGCCATGGCTTGATAGTCCATCCGGAGTATGGCGCGGCCATTAGGTTGGCCAGCTTGCTAACGGATATTCCGATTCACGCCGATACACCATTACAGGAGGATTGCGGCGATTGTTGCGCCTGTTTGGCGGCCTGTCCGGTCGAGGCAATATCGATTGCGGGAATTACCGAGTTTAACGGCAAGGCCTGTTATGAGAAACTGAAAGAGTATCAAAATCGCAAGGGAATCGGCGTTATGATTTGCGGTTTATGCGTAAAAGCCTGTAAGGGAAACAGAAATGTTCGAACCTAAGCCATCCAGAGTAAAATTAATCTGCGGGGTTACTTTTTCGCCGCTAATTTCGCTGGATGAGGCGATTGCCGATCTGGAGGGGACTTTCGGGATAATCGACCATCGTTCGGAAATAATCGCATTTACTCATACGGATTATTACGCGGCCGAGATGGGGACCGATTTAAAAAAGTTGCTGGTAAGTTTCAACCATCCGTTTAATCCGCAGGATCTCTGGCTGGCCAAGCGTTCTACTATAGATATCGAGAGTATTTACGCGATCGGCGGTAAAAGGCGAGTAAATCTCGACCCGGGGTATGTAGAGCCATCGAAATTGGTATTGGCTTCAACGAAAAATTTCTCACACCGGATATATCTTCAGCAGGGAATCTACGCCGAGTTAACGATGACCTATTCCGGCGGCCAGTTCAATAAACTGCCTTGGACATATCCCGATTATCAGGAACCGGCTTTTCTGGCGTTTCTTGAAATCGTTCGCGAAGACGCGAAAGCTATAGAATAGGTAAATCGGATTTAAAATTAGATTATTTGCTCAAAACCGGTTGTATGGTCACATATTTACCAGATGATTACTCTCTAATCGATATTCGTATAGCGTTATCTTACAATGAAATGTAACCGTTTCGAGATGAATCGCTGCGTAACCGATTGTGATATAACGCCATAGCCAGATGTTTTTCGCATCAGAATAAATATGCCTGTCACAATATATTATGCTGGCCAAATGATTGAAAGTGTGATAGTTATAGATATCCGGTCGGAATCTGTATCGGGCATGGCATTTGCATCGATTACGGCCAGAGAGGAGGGAATCCCATGCATATAATAAAATCAATGGCGATAATTGGGATTATCCTGGCGTTATCGACAACCAATGGGTACTCATCAGGCACAACAGCCGTCGATTTTCTTAATATAGGGGTATCGGCACATCAGGAAGCCTTAGGCGGTTCCGGCGATGTTTTATCCAGCGATATATCAACGGCATTTATAAATCCGGCGGGTTTGTCGTTTATCGAACGGGGCGGCGCGACATTCATGCATAGCGTCTGGTATCAAGATATTTCGTATGAATACTTGGGCGCGGCGTTGCCCGCAGGTACAAATTCGACATTTGGCATATCCGCGGTTTACCTTCATATGGGCAAAATCGATGCTTACAACGCTTATGATCAGGAGATCGGGTCAATTTCCCCTTACAGCATAGCAGCCGTGGCCTCATATAGCCACAGGATTCGGCATAATCTAAGCCTGGGAATCAACACGAAGCTGATATCGGAGAAACTTACCGATAAACAAGCTGATGGTTACGCTATTGACCTGGGCGGGCGATATCTATTGAATAACTTCTCGTTTGGATTGGCAATCAACAATATCGGCCCCGCCATGAAATACGAAAAAGCCAGCTATAAGCTTCCGATGTCTGTATCATTTGGATTTGGTTATGCTTTACCCTCGATGCCGGTTTCGGTGATGCTGGGCGCGCGAAAAACCACCGACCAGGATATATCGCTGGCAACCGGTATAGAATATGCATTGAACGATTATTTTTCGTTGAGAAGCGGTTATGGCGCTGCCGGCGAATCGGGGGAATCAAGCGATTTTAATCTGGGAGCCGGATTCAAATTTAATGGCGGCATAGTTGACTACGCATTTAATCCGGGGAATCATTTAGGGGCGACGCATGCCTTTTCGTTTACTTTCAGTTTTGGCAGACGGATTCAACCGCTTTTTTCCAGCAGGTCCGATTTTTCGGGTAATTCTCCGAAAGCGGATATCGCGGCTCCGGCTGCAAATCAACCGCCGGATAAAAGCGATAAGCCTAAAATTGTATATGTTGTCAGCGCCGGCAAATTTAAAGATCCGGTGTCGGCCCAATCGCAGCTCGATATGTTCAAAAAGCTGGGGGTTGCCGGCAAAACCGAATTGACAGACGAAGGGCAATATCGAGTAGTGATCGCCAAAACGGATAAACTGAAAAAGGCTCAAAAAATATACCATGATGCCAGCAACAAAGGGCTAAATTGCAATATCGAGACCGAATAAATTTCGCCACGCTTCGGACAGGGGGCTCTTCGGAGCCCTTTTTTATTTTGTACTTTCGGTAGGATTTTATTCTTGACTTTACAATCGACGCTGGCTTAATAATATTCAATGTTCAGCGCGATAGTTAAAACGGCCCGACCATATCACTGGATTAAAAATCTATTCGTGTTCGCGGCGTTAATTTTCGCCCGAAAATATAGCCAGCCGGATGATATCCGGCACACGCTGCTGGCGTTTATGGTATTTTGTTTGGGCGCATCGGCGGTTTACTTTTTCAATGATCTGGCCGACCGCGAAAATGATAAACTTCACCCAACAAAAAAAGACCGGCCGATCCCATCGGGACAACTTCCCGTATCAATCGCGTGGATTATCGCGTTGGTTATGCTGATAGTCGCGGTGGCCGTTGCAATCAAACTTGGCGTTTATTTCGTGTCGTTATTAGGAGTTTATATTATCCTCAATTTTGCCTATAGTCTGGGATTGAAAAATATCGTTATTCTCGATGTCATGAGTCTGGCTTTCGGATTCGTAATCAGGGCGGCGGCCGGCGCGGCGGCAATCAATGTACCGATATCATCGTGGTTGCTGATTTGTACAATACTACTGGCTTTGTTTTTGGGATTCGCCAAGCGAAGGCAGGAGCTGGTAGCGTTGGGGAATGATGCGGTTTCTCATAGGCGGTCATTGGCGCACTATTCGCCTTATTTTTTGGATCAGATGATTGGCGTAGTGACAGCCTCGACGGTAATTGCCTACACATTCTACACGCTGTCGCCGGAAATCAAGGAGAAGTTCGGAACGGGGGATCTCGTTTTCACGGTGCCGTTTGTTTTATATGGGATATTTCGCTATTTGTATCTCGTCCATCAGAAAGACGAGGGGGGGAACCCAACGAAGCTTCTTTTTACCGATATCCCACTGCTGATTTGCGTGGGGCTGTGGGCAATCGCGGTTATCGTGATTCTGCAATTTCGTTTCTGAAGTATTATCGGGAATTTACATTTTCTAATAAATGATGAAAGGGCGATAAATATGACGGCTTTTTTATTGATGCTTTTCGTCGTGGTTTTTAACGTACTGGGGCATGTGTTTTTGAAAGCGGGCATGAACCAGATAGGCGGGATTACGCCGGGGGCGTTGGTGACGAGTTTCGCGAAGATATTCGGTAATATTAAAGTGCTTTTCGGATTGTTCTGCTATGTGACTTCGGTGTCGGGATATCTGGTGCTGCTTTCCAAATCGAATATTTCGGTGGCTTATCCCATAGTAACAAGTTTGGCCTATGCCGGGATAATTCTGATATCGCTTTTAGTATTTAAAGAACCGTTTTCGCTTGTCAAGTGGGCGGGACTGACGTTGATTCTGGCGGGAGTAATTCTGGTCGGATTGAAATAGTCATAATATCAATAACAACGGCTATTACAAGACTCCAATGAAAAAAAGCCTGAATTAAATTGCTTATAATCTTTATTGACAATAATCCGAAGATATTTAAAAGAACCTATCGGAAATAAACAAATCTAACTTGCAAGGAGAGGGAGATGTTGAAAGTCGCACGTATTCTGTTGGGGGTATTGTTAATCTCTGGAGTAGTCATAATTGCCGGATGCGGCAGCGATGACGATACCACCAGTTCTGGGGGGACGGGTACCTATATTCACATACCATTTCCGGAAGGGACCTATTTTGCCAGAGTAAGGTCGATTGAGGTCACCGCTACCGGTTCAGGAATTACAACTCCGATTACCGCAAAAGATACTACAATTGTTGGCACGACTCAGACCGAAATCTCGCTACCTGTGCCGGCCGGTACTGCCCGCCATTTCGATATTATCGCCAGCGATTCATTGGGCCGGAATTTGTATCGCGCTCAAATGGACGCCACCGTGGGAAGCGGTCGCACCGATTTATCGGCACTGTTGTATCCGGTGGGATATGGGACACCGACGAAGGTGAAGGTGTTTAGAGATGTAGTTAACTGGGGATACGGAGTAGATTCAGTTTTAACATACGCTGGTTTTACGCCCGGTTCGGGAACAAACCGATATCAAGTATTGGGATCATCTCTAATGGGTTCGATAACGCTTAATCCGGGGACGGATTTTGTAATAATCGATGCAAATCAAGATTCAACCTTTTACGCAAACTATATGGCGGCACGTTCCCAATTCGAGGATTTTGTCGATCAAGGTGGAAGCATGTTATATATGGTGGGCTTCTATACTAGTCTTGCGCCTAAAGTATCCCTATTAATGCCTGATAGCGTATCGGTTACGATGGATACAAGCCGGATAAATTATGCCCTCTTATGCGACCATCCAATTTCGAGCGGAATGGATAGCGTGATGAATTATAATTATAGTTCCCACTGCTATCTTAGCAATTTACCTTCAGGAGCATTAACTTTATATATCGATTCACATGATCATGCGACGTTCTCAATTTACAAGCATGGCAAAGGAATAATTGCTACTAGCGGGCAAACGATGGTATGGTATCGACAATTTAGCGGGCCGATGCAACCCATGCTTTCTCAAACAATACGATTTATGCTTGGTCTTGATCCAACCCCGGAGCCGCATCCGCGAACTGGGATTCAGGATGCTCCGAAATCATCGGCTGAACGACCTTAACCCTGCAAACGCATGTTTAATCAGCCTCGCCTTGTGGCGGGGCTTTTTTATTTGATTCAAATACGCGATTTTTATTGAGTCGGCAAAATATGGGATTTCTATTGCGCCACAACCGCCAATTAGATATGTTTAATCCGACAGGATTAGGAAATGGGCAAGCGTTGAGGTAGGGTACTGAAGATTTCGATTGCCTGAAAATAAATCTTATTAAAACAATATGGGCGCCGCAAGGCTCAAAAAAAGGCTGAGTGATTTGTATGGGATTTTTATCGGATAGAATTCAGCGGGTAGGCGAATCGGCCACGCTAAAAATTGCCGCCAAGGCCACGCAATTAAAATCGGAGGGCGTAGATGTTATCGATTTTTCGATTGGTGAACCCGATTTTCCGACACCGGAAAATATCAAAGAAGCCGGTAAAAAAGCTATCGACGCCAATTTCACCAAATATACTCCAAACAACGGAATCGCCGACCTAAAAAAGGCGATAGCGAAAAAACTGGAGACCGATAACGGCCTTGCCTACAAACTGGATGAGATAATCGTGTCATCGGGAGCCAAGAACTGCCTGTATAATTTGTGCGTTACGATATTCAACAAAGGCGAAGAGGCGATTATCCCATCGCCATACTGGGTATCTTATCCGGAGATGGTTATATTGGCGGATGGTACTCCGGTATTTGTGCCCTGCAAAGAAGAGAATGGTTTCCGGATGACGCCGCAGGAATTTAAAGCGGCCATCACCCCCAAGACCAAAGCTGTGTTTATCAACAATCCCTGTAATCCCACGGGCGCGGCTTATACTCGCGATGAATTGGCCGAAATAGTAAAGATCGCGGTTGAACACAATATCCTTATTATTTCCGATGAAATTTATGAAAAACTGATTTACGATGGTCTCAAATTTACCAGTATTCCTTCGTTGTCGGAAAAGGCCAAGGAGCTGACCGTTCTGATAAACGGCGTTTCGAAATCGTATTCGATGACCGGGTGGCGGATTGGATACGCGGCCGGATCGAAAGAACTGATTTCGGGGATGAGCAAAGTGCAGAGCCATAACACATCCAATGCCTGTTCGATTTCACAGAAAGCCGCGGTGGAAGCGCTTACTGGCACTCAAGATGAACTAAAGAAAATGGTGGCGCAGTTTGAAAAGCGGCGTAATCTTGGTCTGGCAAAACTAAAGACGATACCCGGTGTAACTTGCCCGACGCCCCGGGGCGCGTTTTATTTCTTCGCCAATTTCAAGCACTATTTCAATACCGAATGCGGCGAAGACCAAGTTCGAAACGGAAACGATTTGGCGTATTACCTTCTAAATGAAGCCCATGTGGCGGTGGTTTCCGGTGAGTCGTTCGGTTTGGAAGGGTATTTGAGGATTTCGTACGCGGCATCCGAGAAGAATATCGAAACTGGTTTGAATAGAATCGCGGAATCGTTGGCGAAATTGAAACCAATTAAATAACCTTATAGACGCGATAAAGTAATTTATTAATAAACAGGGACGTCTCTAATTGAAGCCCTGTTTATTTTTTTGCTAAACGAAAAGCAATAAAATCGATTTACCGAAAAAAATACGCAACCGATTTCGATATTTATCGTAATCAATAGTGAAGTTAAAAAATGAAGACAGCCAGGGGAAGCGATACTTAGCTGTCTGACGAGAATCCCGGGAAAATCGATAGAGTTGGGGCCGAATACGCGGCCTGGAAAGGGTTCCATTTAACTAAGGAGAAGTTATGAACAGGATTTTAATAAATTCGATAATAGCGTTAATCGCCATGTTTGTAATTGTTATACCGGCGATATCTTTCGCGCAAAGTAACCTGCCGACGACACCGATCGCCAAGGTTCTCAATTATAAGGGCGGACTGGCGTTGACCGATTCGCAAATCAAGAAACTAACGATTCTTGATAATACTACTAAAGAGAAGATGATTCAGGTCAGGGCTCAAGCGCAGATTCGCAAGCAGGAAATCGATAAATTTACCAGTAATTGGGATATGATGAACGGTACGGCTTGCTGCCAGCTCGTAAAAGAGTACTACCAATTTTTAGCCGAACTAAAAACTCTGGAAATTAACGCAATCATGCAGACACGGGCGATATTATCCCAGGATCAATTGCGTAAATTTACGGAACTGGCATCGCTAGAGTCGATGATTCTTGATCTGGAACCGTCAATTTCCGCTGCGTTTTAATTCGGTTACCTTTTTTCTAAATAAATCCCAATAAAAAACCCCGACTCTTTGTGAGGCGGGGTTTTATTATTTATTTCTTTTAAGGTTAATCCTGTTCGGGATTGTTTTGCATATCTTTTGAGGATTTTTCTTTTTCGGTGAAATCCAGAAGCGCGAAGGCGTAATTCTTGCCGCGAAGAATTCGGAGCAGTAGGAAATCGGGTTTACCGATAGCCTTCATCGCGTCTTTAAATTCGGTAAGATTACGAATCGGCGTATCGCCAACTTTAACAATAATATCGCCCGATTCCAAACCGCCTTTGTTGGCGGGAGAGCCAATTTCGACATATCTCACGTAAACGCCTTCTTTGGTTTCGAGCAAATAATCGCGATAGGTCACATCGGTGATTTCTTCGACAGTGAAATTGAATTCGGTCTCATATTCATCGGCCTTAACCTTGGGTTTTTGTCCGATCGTAACGGTCAGAGTTATCGGTTTGCCATCGCGGATAAGTTTTATGGGCTTCTTTTGGCCGATCGCAACCTGGGATACATCGACAGTGAATTTATTCAAATCATCTTCAGTTTCGGCAGCTACTGGTTTGCCATCAAACTCGATAATAATATCGCCAGGTTTTATACCGGCTCTGGCGGCTGGTTGGTCGGGATAAACATCGGAAACCATCAACCCTTCAAGATTTGGTTTGCCATAAAACTTGGCGAAACTTCGATTGAAGGGCTGGGTGACCAATCCGATATAACCGCGTTCGATTGTACCTGTCGATAAGAGTTTGTTCATCACGTCAATGGCCACATTAATAGGTATCGTGAACCCCTGCATTCTGCCAACGCCGATAGAGTTTATTCCGACAACTTCCTCATGAAGATTTACCAGGGGGCCACCGGAAGAACCGGGGTCAATCGCGGCATCAGTTTGAATGAAGTCATTTAGGAGTGGGGCGTTATCGGGCATATTGAGGACTCGTCCCTTGCCGGAGATGATTCCGAACGAAACCGTGCGATCGAACCCATAGGGATTACCGACCGCTATAACCCACTGGCCGACTCTGACCGAATCGGAATTCCCCAGTTTGGCGGCTTTTAATTTAACATCGGAAGGAACCACGATTTTAATAAGAGCAAGATCGGTTAGCTTATCAACCCCCACAATCTCGGCGGGATACTCCAGTTTTGATTCGAGAGTAACGGTTACTTTAATCTGTCGGTCGACCACATGTTCGTTCGTCAGGATATAGCCGTCATCGCGGACAATCAAGCCCGAACCGAGTCCTCGGAAACGTTGATCATTATGTTTTTTGACGACCTCAATATGAACAACGGTCGGCTTGACCGCTTCCGATACGGAGATAATTACATCCTGCATCTGGTCGAAAATACCCAGACCCTGGGCTAATATATTCGCGTTGATTGCAATTACGATTAAAAGTGTTTTTACGCCAATTTTCATCAATCCCTCTCTTTGTCATTTATTCGATGCTATATACATCGTAACATTCTCCAAATGGTAATGTCAATACTTGTGTGTAAGTATTTTGGCGTATCCTTATCTGCTTAACTA
>CAZTNJ010000009.1:0-6669 GCA_964614835.1 uncultured Ignavibacteria bacterium
ACCAAAGCTTTTTATCGAAAAAGAATCGACAATCGTTAAGATTTTATCAACAGGATATTGACAATTATTCAATAGTATATATGTATGGTTATAGAGCTAAAAGAATTTGGTTAGCAATTCTTAAAAGAACTTGGTGTCGGGTATAAAATAATCAGCGTAACTTGCGATAATTAATCTGCCTTTTGTGAAAACTATCAGCGCAACTTCAACCCAATTTAAAGGATACACATTTTGCGAATTTTACTCGGCTAATTTCTTGCCTTTTTATCTTGCTTGTTGTTTGTTGCATCTCAGGGAAATTTGAGGAGAAATTTGTTTCAGCCATGATGGCTGTTTATCCGTTGTCACTCCTCAGCGGAGATGTAGGGGGAATATGTTACCACCTCTGCCCGCGATGCCCGGCTCTCAGATATGAGAGCAGTAAAAAAGAGGTTATAAACACATTTTAACAAGTTTTCAACATTTGTGATGCAGGAAGTCAGCACTGTTTGGGAAGATTGCTTAAGCATTCTCAAGGACCGCATTCAGCCGCAGAGTTTTAAAACCTGGCTGAAACCAACAAGGCTCATAGATGATAACGGTTTTGAATTAAATATAAGTGTGCCTAATAGATTTGTGGCCAACTGGCTGGAAGGGCACTATATCGATCATATTCAAGAGGCCGTATCGATAATTTTAGGACAGCCAAAGGCGATTAAATTTACTGTCGCCGCTGAAGATCGAGAAATTCAAATTCCGGAGCGGGTGAAACGCGAACCTGTTAAACCGGATACTTATTCGCAGACGATGTTAAACCCGCGCTATACTTTCGAAAGTTTTGTAGTGGGTGATTCGAATCAATTCGCTCACGCGGCGGCTCTGGCAATCGCGGAGGCCCCATCCAGCAACAAATTCAATCCATTTTATATATACGGCGGAGTCGGATTGGGAAAAACTCATCTGGCGCAGGCGATCGGCAACTTTGTGGCTCAAGCAAACAGCAATCTATCGATACTTTATGTAACATCGGAAAAATTTACCAACGATTTTATCAACGCCATTTCAACGCAAAAGACCGCCGATTTCGCCAATTATTATCGCAATATCGATGTGCTTCTAATCGATGATATCCAGTTCCTTACCGGCAAGGAATCGACCCAGGTGCAGTTTTTCCATACATTCAACGCGCTTCACCAAAACGGCAAACAAATCGTGATGACATCGGATAGGCCGCCCCATGAGATTCACGGTTTGGAGGAGCGTTTGCTGTCGCGGTTCCAGTGCGGGTTAGTCAGCGATATCCAGCCGCCGGATTATGAGATGCGTCTGGCGATTCTGAATAAGCGTATCGAGGCCGAAAGGCTCGATATCAGTGCCGATGTGGCATCGTTTATTGCCGACAATGTGAAATCGAATATCCGCGAGCTGGATGGGTTCTTGATTCGGCTTTCGGCCTATTTTTCGCTTACGGGAAGGAAAATCACAACCGAATTGGTATCAGAGCTATTAGGGAAGCGGGCCAACGGCCGACCCAAGGAACTCACCTTGGAGGATATTCAGAAAAACGTGGCCGATTATTTTAAAATCGATCCAGAGCAGATTCGCGGTAAAGGGAAAACCTCGGAAGTGGCCAATGCCCGGCAGATTGCGATGTATATTGCCCGCAATCATACGACCTATTCGCTAAAAACAATCGGCGATTATTTCGGCGGGCGCGATCATTCGACCGTGATTCATTCGATTACCAAGGTTACTCAAATGTTATCGACCGATTCGCTGTTGCGTTTCCGGGTCGAAGAGATTGTCAAGAAGCTGCGGATGAATTAGAATCGCCTTAATTTTTGTTGCCCCATAATCTTATATAAATTAAAATCTATTTAGATTGAAGAATATCGTTTTTAGAATTTCACAAAGGAGAAATATGCACCTGAATCGTTTTCGAATCGCGGGAATGGCGATACTGATTTTGGCAATGGCCGCCGCCTGTTTCGCCAATACCGAATCTGACCTGCCGCTGACCAAGCCCCCAATCCGGTTCGCTATCATAGGCGATCGCACCGGCAGCAATATCGCTGGAATCTATGAGCAAGTCGTCTGGGAAGTCGAACAGATGCGCCCGGATTTCGTAATGACTGTCGGCGATCAAATCCAGGGATACACCGAAGACACGATATCAATCAACGCCCAGTGGGATGAGTATTTCGACATAGTCAAGAAACTAACCATGCCATTGTATATCACCCCCGGCAATCATGATATCACCAACGACAAGATGTTGCCGATTTACGAGAAGCGGGTCGGCAAGCCATACTATTCGTTCAATGTGCGCCATTGCCACTTTGTCGTCATCGATGTCAGCCGGGATGATTCCAGCGCCGAAATTTCGCGGGCCCAGTTTGACTGGTTAGCCAAGGACCTGGCCGACAACAAAGGCGCGGTGCAAACGCTGGTGTTTTTCCACAAGCCGTTCTGGTATGATTCGGTTATCGAGGGCAAAAAAGATAAGCTTCATGATTTATTCGTGGCTAACGGTGTGGATGCCGTTTTCAACGGACATTTCCACAGCTATTTTTCGGCTAAAATCGATGGTGTCATTTATACGGCGGTCGGCAGCTCCGGCGGAGTGATAGACGCGGTCCCCAGCGATTTGGATTTCCATTACACCTGGGTCACTGTAGATGACAACGGCGTGGTTATTGCGCCCATTAAAAAAGGAAGCGTGCGGCCGTGGGATATCGTGAAAGCCACCGAACTTCACGCGGTCGATAATGTCAATCACCTGGGGATGAGATTCGCCAATGCCGCGCCGGTTACCGATGATTTAAAAGTACTACCATCGATTGTCAAACTGGAGCTGACCAATATCAACGAATACCCGCTGGATGATACCATTCGCTGGACTGTTCCATCGGGTTGGACCGTGGAGCCATCCGCGCTGCCGATTAGCCTGAAGGGCAAAGATAAAACTTCGGTGAGTTTCAATGTCTCCTCAACCGGGAATCTCTATCCGGTACCGACCGTGTCGCTTAAGATGCCCTACGCCGAAAACAAATCGATGGCGGTAACGAAAAGCCTTCTGGTGGCCCGCCCGGCGATAGCGGTTGCGGCTGGTAAAGCGCCGGTTATCGATGGCAAACTGGATGACAAATGCTGGCAAAATCCGGCCAACGTTCTTTTCGATCCGGATGGGGCGCTATCCCAAATTGAGCCGGCTGATTTCTTTTTCGCTTACGATAGTAAGAATCTCTATTTCGCCGCGCGTTGTCGGGAATCGAAGATGGATTCGATTGTGGCGAAAGTTACCAAAAACGATGGGGGTGTCTCCGGCGAGGACTGCGTGGGATTTTTTATCCAGCCGAACCCGAAGCTCGATACGGCTTACCAGATATATTTCAATCCGCTGGGGACGGTGTTGGACCAGAAAATCTATCGCGGCCATTTCGGGTATTATTTCGGCAATCGTCATTGGGACGCCAAATACAAGGTGAAAACATCGAAAGATAACGACTACTGGTATGTCGAGGCGGCCATCCCACTGGCGCAGATGCATATCAAGGCCGCCAGCGGGCAGAGTTGGGGTTTGAATTTCGTTCGCAAGCAGAAACGGTTGAAAAATTCCGCCGATTGGCAAGTCCCGGTCGATTACGATCCGCAGAGTTTCGGGGTGTTGAAACTGAAGTAGGGATTTTTATAATATTCCTTCAGGTCACGCCTTACGGGCTACGACCTGACGGAACAATCATTTCTTTTAAAACGAACTACCTTTATCGGTTTCTGGTTGACGAGTTTGGTTCGCGCGGTTATTCGGTACGGGTGTCGGCGATTTAACATAGTCGAATACCGCTTTTATGCCGCCGGTTTTTTCGAGATCGCGAAGATGGTCAAAAATAGGATTAAATTGAGCATGGGATTTATATACATGATCCCAAGTATCTCCCATCCCGAGATTTAGAAGAACCTTATAGCCGACCCATTCGGAAAAGGCTTCGGGCAGACGACTATAATAATTTATTCTGCAGTTTTCCCAATACCAGCCATTGCCGCATCCATAAGCGATACTCCAGTACAGTTCTTTTTCGGTGTTTGACCGGCGCAGATGAATATTTAAAGATGAATTAAGATAGCCGGTAACTCGGCGCGAGATTTCTTTGGCCCGGGCTAAAACTGGTCGCATCTCCGACCAGCATCGCCGGCAGACAATCTGACCGTCATTCATTTCATGATATGCCGCTCCTGCCTTTTGCTTGCAAACAGTGCAGGATGAATGCTGAAGGTAGCAATCGCGGCAGTAGTATCCATTTGATTTACTGTTAGTTCTATAACCGCCGCTTAATAATGGTTTGCCACATCCCCTGCAAGTATTGCTTTCGGAAATGCAGCGGGAACAGAGTTTTGCGTTGCCTATTACGGTAAGGTGGCGGCTGGGCGCGCCACATCCGGTACATCGTTGTAACCGGGCGCAATTTGAGCAGACTTTCATATATGGGCTATAAAGTTGAACCAGGTCGTTAGTTAGCTTTTTATTGCATACCTGACATCGGACCACGCCCGATTTACACGTGGCGCAGATATGGCGTTGCCCGGTGTTAAATAACTTTGATGATGGCTTATTGCAGATATCGCATCTGGGAGCAGTGTGGGCGCATTTATCGCAAACGATATAGTCATAAGAATAGGTGTTATAACCATCGGTAATTATTTTTTTGCAGACGGCGCATCGTTTTCCAGCACTAAGGGCTATGCTGGTTAGGCAGAGCAGAATGGCCGTTAAGAATAAAAGACGCCTCATAGTGTTCCCTTCCTGAAAATATATCGTGCTGTCGCGAAAAAGTGGCAGTTGCTCAAGCTTGCGGTTCCTTTGAAATAGGCAACCAATCGAGTGATATCCGAACCGCGGAATTCGCAGTTGCCGTTGACATCGCCAGCGACATAGAGGTAAGTATGAGTAGAGTCCATATAACAACTGTCCGGCGGTTGCGGGCCGAGGGCTTTAAAGTAACGGACGCCGTAAGTGACATCGCTGCCTAATCTCTGGCTATCAGAATTGATATCTCCGAGTACATATGTGCAAGGAGCGGCAAGACGCATTTTTAAGATAAAAGCATCGGCATCATTTATTATTGAATCATATGCGCTTATTATCGGGAAATCTGCAGAGCCTGTTGTTCCGGTTACATAGATACATACTAGGCTATCGATAGCGAGATCATAAGCCGTTTCGCCACCGCTTCCGCCCAAATAAGTGCTATAAATCAAAGAATCACCAGAATATCCAAGTTTGGTAATAAAAATATCTGGGTTTGGCTGATCGTTCTGAAAAGCATTTTTTAATGGGAAATTGTTCGAATTCGTACTTCCCGCTATTATGGCTGTGCCATCTTTATCTACTGCAATCCCATACCCGATGTCGATATCATTGCCGCCCAGATAAGTGCTATAAATCAATGACTGCCCATTTGAAGAAAACTGAGTTATGAAAGCGTTAGTATCTGGTTGGGTTTGAAATGGATTTTGAAGCGGGAAATCTGATGAGTAGGTTTTCCCGGTTATAAAACCGTTACCCAACTCACTGACATCAATATCAATTGCGATCTCATAATTGCTTCCGCCAAAATATGTACTGTATATCAGGTTACTCCCCGTTGGGGATATTTTCGTAACAAATATATCTGTTCCTCCATTGTAACTTGTATCAAAGGCATTTTGCCTCGGGAAATCGCTTGATTCAGTGTAACCCGTAACATAAGCGTTGTCGAATTGGTCTATTGTTATTGACGTACCTAGATCAAAGCCGCCACCACCAAGAAAAGTACTATAAGCTAAAGCGTTTCCGGATTCAGTTAACTTTGTGATGAAACAATCACCGGAATTGTTATAACTACTACCGTAAGCATTTAAGGTGGGGAAATTTGGCGACCATGTCCAGCCTGTAACAAATGCCTGATTAAGATTATTAATTGCGATCTTATATCCTCCGTCTCCTGAAGAACCGCCAAGAAAAGTACTATATATAAGGTTGTTGCCGTTAGCACTAAGTTTTGTAATAAATACATCATTGCTTCCGTTTAATGTGGGGTCATATGCATTTTGAGTTGGAAAATTAAGGGAATTTGTACAACCGGTAATGTAAGCGCATCCTGTATTATCTACGGCTATTCCGCCGCCATAATCATCCAGGTCCCCACCAAGATAAGTTGAATAAATTAACTGGCTCCCCGTTAAGCCAAGTTTGCTTACAAAAACATCTTTATTGCCATTGTAACTTGGGTCGTATGGGTTAATCATTGGAAAATCAGAGGATACCGTGTACCCCATGATATAGGCATACCCAGAATTGTCAACCGCAATACCCATTCCAAATTCCTGCGCGCTTCCTCCAAGAAAAGTGCTATATACAAGCTCTGGATCTATTACTAATATGTTATTAGGATCATATCCCTCAACCTCAAATCCAAATTCACCGACATTACGAATTACATACTTGCCGGTTAATTCTTGTTTATGGCCGCTTACTTCTTGATACACCATGGGAATATTTTCGTAAACCATTCCAAACCGTGTTTGGGCTTCAAGGTCTCCCGAATTGGATATCGACAAATCATCAACGCCCACATAGTGAATTCGAATATCAGATACATTCGCCCCAGGATTGATGATGAAATCATATTTCATCCCTTTGCAGTTGCCGTG
>CAZTNJ010000009.1:6679-36538 GCA_964614835.1 uncultured Ignavibacteria bacterium
CCAGATATCCTTGTATGTAATGGATGAATAGTTCGGTACATTGGTAGCCCACTTGTTTGGCTCGTTTCCATAAAAATAATTACAATTATAAGATAAACGATTCTCTCCAATAATTTCCAGATTGGGATTGGCTCCAACAAATCGAGCCTTAATCAGCATCGTCTCTTTTTTATATACTGGTTTCCTTATTTCCCCTGGAAAGCCCGGCATAAACTCTCGCGAATCCATTGCACCCTGATCTATCTCGCTAGTATTACGAGTGAAAAGGTAAGCAACTTCATCTTTGCAAAAATAGAATGTCGCCCCGCCCGCTTCGGCCCTGAATAAAGTTTTATTCCCCCATTGTCCGCGGTTTTCGGTGAAGGCAAGAGGTTGGGATGCAAGATTACTTACGACGGCTTGTTTGGTCAAAGGTTGTCCATGCTGTAATTGACCAAAGGCGATGGATGTCAAGGCAATGAAAATTGCTGCCAGGCAAGTAGCGATTCTCATACAAACTCCTAGTCCTACAAAAGTTAATTTTATCTTCAGTTGTAAATTATATTGAATTTGCGACTAATCGCAAACGGAGTACAGTTACACTCCAATGGGAATACTATATTTTTATTGACATAACGTCAAGCTAAATTTCCCTCATTCCCCTTGACCCTTTCCCTCGTTCTGGCGTATCATTATTGTATGGGCAAAGGGCATTTCGATATCGATAAGGCGATCGCGTACTGGTACGAGGGCGCCAAATACGACATGGGAACAGCGGTCGATATCCTGCCGACCGGGCGCTACCCCTACGCCCTGTTTATGGCGCACATGGCGCTTGAAAAAGCCCTAAAAGCGCTGCTGGTCAAGCGCACTAAACGGCACGCGCCGCGAACCCATTCGCTGACCATGCTGGCGCGCTATATCAAAAACGAAATCCCGCGCCCGATTATCGAGAAAATGGCGGGCTATGCCAGTTTCCATATCCAGACCCGCTACCCGGATTATTTGTATGAATTTTATGCCCATTGCACCGAAGAATTCACCCGCAATAAAGTCGAAGAGATGAAGGGGGTGTTCGAATGGTTGAGTCAAAGATTACAAAACTGATTCGCGACTACGTGCAGCTTCTGCGCACCGAGGGAATCCCGGTGGAACGGGCGATTCTCTATGGCTCGCGGGCACGCGGCGATAATAGCGAGGAGGCCGATATCGATCTGGCTCTGATTATCAGCGATTTGGATAGGTCCGATTTCGGACTAAAAACCACTCTGATGCAGTTGGCCGTTCGGGTCGATGACCGAATCGAGCCAGTCGCCTATTCCCCATCCGATTTTGACAAGGACGACTGGTTGCCGCTTCTTTATTCGATAAAAACCACTGGCAAGGAGATTGATATTAGCGATGTTTAAAGCAAATTTTCCTTTCAGGATAATTTTGGCAATTGTATTTGGTGCGATAATCATTGCCGGGCTGTCTGCCGATTTGTACGCTTCTCGCCTTCCCGATACGCTTCGGTTGGGCGGGCAGGTGTATCTTAAGCGGGTTGAACGCCTGTACAATAATCGCGCCCGGCTGGTGTTGATGAACGAAAGCCAGCCGGTGCCGTATGTTATGGCCGAGCTATTTAACACCCATGTCAGTTTTTCCAATCCGCAGGGCAAAACCGTGAAAACCGATTCGTTCCCGCAACCGCCGCAATTCGCGTATTCCAAAACCGGAAGCTGGCTATATGTCTGGGGGCGACGTAACTATGCCAATAACTTCTATCGGCTGTATGGCCCAAAAGGGGTCGTGCTGTTCGAAAAGATAATGCCATCATCCGGCACTGAGCCATCGACAGGTGTACCAACAGAAAAGGCGACTGAATTTATAAAAGAAATCTGGCCGGAAGGTTTATTCGAAGTTGTGGATTCATCGGGGATTGTCCTGCACAGTGTCAAACCGCTCACCGAAGATGTGCAGGCTGATTTCATATACGATTCCGATTTGGATGGTAAATACATCTTTCTGGCGGCCTCGCCCGGCGAATATACCGATTTGGTTTGCTATAATAGCGATCTGATAGAACAACGCCGTTTGCGCGTATCGTATATCAGCGCCGTTTCGCTGACCGCATCGCGCACCGGCCGATTCGCCATGGTTAATTTTTTCGATATCGGCGAAGGGCGGCCGATACTGATAATCACGCCATCGCTGGAGATACCCTATAAAGTAACCTATCCTTTGGTGGGGCGATTTTCGCAGGATGAAACCTATTTCGGGACGGCCAGAATCAACAACGAGGTGCTTTTACTGCGGACAGACTCCTGGGAGCCGATCGTTAAAATCGATTCAACCGCGCTGCTATCAAAACCAAACGCCGGCAACTGGAAAGATCTCGAATTTTCCGACGACGGGCGGTTCATGCTTGGGCTAAGCGATGGGATCCTATTGTGTGTCGATATCGCAAATCGAACCTGGGAATTTATTGAATTTCCATATAATTTCAGGCAGGCGAGATTATTCAATCAATCGATCGACCTGTATTTTACCGGCGATTATGGCTGGGTAATGTACCGGCTGAATCGATAAATTATAGCAAATCATTTTTTGGCGGCGCGGTAATGCGTTGTCTTTTAAGGGTTTTGGGGCTGGTAGTGTTTGTGAATATATTAACATATAAAAACTAAAATAGTTCTTGACATGCTCATCATAAAGTCTTTGATTGTGGGCAAATTCAATACAGTAAAGTGCCGGATCCGCGATAGGTTGTCGTGGAGGATTTAATTATGAAATCACAAGTGATGTTGAAAGAAGAGTTTAAGGCGGGCGCTTTCCCCTATTTAGATTCGCTCTGGCGGATGTCGGTTTGCCTCACCCGGAGCGAATCGAAAGCCGCTGAATTAGTACAGCAAAGTTATCTTAAATCATATAAATTTTGGAAGAAAACAAGTAGCCGGGCGGATTATCGGAAGCTATTGTTAAAATCGCTGGCCGAGATATTTCTTTTTGGGTTGTCTGATGCCGATAGTGTCCAGATGCGGGCGCCAAAACATAATACGTCGAGCAATGATATCGAAGAGGAATCTTTTTCGCTGGATTCCATGCCCTGTTCTATCTTGAGTAAGGCAATAGCTAATGTTCCGGCGGATATCAGGCTGATGATAATTCTTTCGATACACTGGGGACTTTCTTACAGCGAAATCGCCGATATTACCGGTATCGCGTTGGAAAACGTTCGCGCGAAGATGCAGGCAGGACGTGTAGCCCTTAGGAATGAATTAATTAAAGTCATGGGAAACGTCACAGAACCCCAACCCGACCACGCCAGTGTTAATTAGATTATACTGCTTCGGCAATAGGATATTTCGGGACTATTATCGCAAAGGCGATATCGAATCCTGTTTTGTGTAGATTAATCGGTCCGTTTCAAATCCCATATCTTTCATTCGAGTAATTACAGAATCGCATATGGCGCCCTCTAATTTCGGCGTTCGCGCCAGTATCCAGAGATATTTACGCGAAGGGTCACCTACCGCGGCGCAGGAATAATCCGGCGCGAGATCAAGTATCCAGTAGTTGCCCCAGACAAACGGCACCCAGCCAATCCAGGATGGGGCAAATCGCACCTTTAGCTTGGCGTTCGACCCATTTTTATCTTCTTTGCGCGCGATTCCCTCGGCGGATATCTGACTGCTGTCCGCCTTTAAACAACGATTGATGACCTTGATTTTGCCATCAGCCTGAAGAATATACTCGGCGGTGGTGTTGCAATCGCATTTACGCTGAAACCAGTTTGGCAGGCGGGCGATTTCGTACCAGACGCCGCTATATTTGGCCAGGTCGACGCTGTCGACAACGGTAACTTTCGTTTTCTCATCGGCGAAAGCTACGCCCATCCCGGTCAGAAATAGAACTGAAAAAATAAAAATTCTCATTTGACCCTCCCCTGCGCTGTTTGATCGCAAGCGCGATTATTTATCACTAACATTTAGGATACCCCAAATTGAAAGTTTTTTAAAGTGAAAATATTTCTATTGGCTTGATAAAAATTTCCAATTCCTCGGCGATTATTGCCCGTGGCAGGCATATGTACCTTCTGCCGCAACCGATTGTTGTTTAATTGGTTGGTTTGTCGCCGGGGCGGCTTAATCGCGAGGGCATAACATTTGCATTAAGGGATGGGGGATAGACTATGAAATGTTGGGTTTTAAAATATCGGGAAAGCGTATGAAAAAAATAGCAATCTTATTGTTTCTGCTCTGGTTGCTGGCAACAGGTTTCAGCCAGGACTTTATGTCCCAATTGACGCCGGCTCAAGTAGAAGCAATCAAAAAATATCAAACTCCGAATAAAACAAAGTCAACCCCGGGCCTCGATAAGTATCAAACACCGGATATTTACGGCGAAACGGATTCGCTGGAAACGCAGGCAAGACTGGTTCCAGATTCTGGCCTGGTACAGCCGGCTCCGCGGCCAGCTATTAACAAAGAAGATAAACTGGCAGCCTCCGATTCTTTAACGCTTTTTGGCTATGATATATTTTCGGCCAACCAGGCGTTATTTGATCCTGCCCTAACGGCGCTTCCGCCGGACGATTACACGCTTGGACCGGGAGACAATATCCTGGTGAATGTTTGGGGACGAGTTGAACTGGAATACAATCTGGTGGTGGACCGCGAGGGGAAAGTCTTTATCCCCAAGGTCGGAGACATTGTGGCGATAGGGTCGACTATCGAGAAATTTCGCAAGGACATCGATTCGCGTCTTGGTCAAATCTATTCGGAGTATCAACTATCGGTAACGATGGGCAAACTAAGGCAAATAAGGATATTCGTGTTCGGCGAGGTGCAAAAGCCGGGCGGATATACGACAACATCATTGGCGACTCTTTTAAATGCGATTTATCTGGCCGGGGGAATCACCAATAACGGGAGCCTTCGTAAAATCCAAATTATCCGTAACAACAAAGAATATTCAACTTATGACCTATATGATTTGCTTCTTAAGGGGGATAATCGCGGCGATCTCAAATTGATGTCGGGCGATGTTGTTTATGTGCCGGTAACCGGGCCGCGCGTATCGATATCCGGCGAAATAAGGCGTCCGGCTATCTATGAACTAAAGGCCAACGAAACGATTACTCAATTGCTGTCATTGGCCGGAGGGGCGACTTCTACGGCCTATCTTCAATCGGTAAGCGTCGATCGGGTCGATCAAAATGACTATCGCCTATTAAAAGATATCAACATTGTCGATAGTTTAAATCGGGCGAAAAACGATTTGATTCTTTGCGATGGCGATAAAGTCACGATTCCATCGGTGTATGATTATCACGCCAATACCGTATATCTATCCGGCCACGTGAAACGTCCAGGTCCCCTTGGCCTTTCCGATTCGATGAAAATCTACCAGCTTTTATCGAGCGGCGATCAACTTCGAGAAAACGCCTATCTTGGCAGGGCTGATCTGTATCGAATGGAACCCGATGGAAAAAAATCGGTTGTCGCGATAGCTTTAGATAGCATACTCGCCGGAAACGAAAAATATGATATAATTTTAAGGTCACGGGACAGCCTGGTTGTGTATTCAAATGACAAGGTGAATCGCCAGCAGTATGTGGCAATCCAGGGGGACGTGAAAAACCCGGGTCAATACAACCTATATCGCAACATGAAACTATCCGATCTGATATTCTTAGCCGGCGATTTAACCAAATCATCCTATATGCTAAGGGCGGAAATTGCCCGTACATATCAGGGCAAGACCACCGATTTGATTTATGTTAATCTTGAAGATGTAATTATTGCTAAAAAGCCAGAAGCCGATATCGTGTTGAACGAGGATGACCATGTTTTTATCAGGCAGATACCCGAATGGCGTCCCGTTCAGATGGTAACTATCGACGGCGAAGTGCTCTTTCCCGGCAAATATGCTATTCAAGATAAAAACGAAAAACTGTCGGATTTAATCAAGCGCGCGGGTGGCCTAACTCAATCGGCGTTTCCGGAAGGCGCTTTATTTCAGAGAAAAACAATCGCGCGGGACATCTCTCGTCGCAATATTGGGCAAATTATTAAAAGCACAAGCGAAACCATGCTCGATTCGATGGGACGACCAATCAGGGAAGTGCAGGTTAGTTTCGATCCGGTAGTATTAAACCGGATTATAATCGATTTGCCAAAAGTCTTAGAAAAGCCGGGCGGGCAGCAGGATATCGTGTTGGCCGATTCTGACTACGTGTACATCCCAGCGAGACCATCGGGCGTTCAGATTATTGGTTCAGTTGCCGCTAATGGGACAATCGCATATGTAAGCGATAAGAAAATTAAATATTATATCGAGCAGGCAGGCGGTTATGCTCCCGATGCCGACAAGAACGAAATACGTTTAGTTAAACCAAATGGTAAAGTCTATTACGGCGGTCAGGCCGCGGGTCATAAGATAACCCTGGGGGACGCCATAGTGGTGCCATCGCGATATAAGCAGAAAACCGACTGGTCGAAAACGCTTAGCACTACGGCGACCATTGTGGGTTCTCTGGCAACTACGATTTTCGTGGTTGACCGGTTAAAATGAGTAAATTTATAGTGGAGCATTTGTAAAAAAAACCGAACGATATATTGGGGGGCTTGTTGAACGAGAACGAAAACAGGAGCGGGAAGGACAACTAAACCAAGAGGATTTTATGGAAAAGCAACTGGTGAAAGTGGCGCCGCAAACTTTAGAATTGGCGGATGTCGATGGGGAAGTTCAGGAGGCGCTATTTGCCATCGATAACAGGCTGGTCCTCAAACTTGACAACAATGAGGCGACTGTTGGCCCATCGCCATTAGTTTTGAAGGCGATTTCGCAAGTGGCGGCAAACCATCAGCTAAATATCGAATCCGATATCTACTCGCGGAGACTTCGGCGCAAAATATCTCACTATGTTGGCGCCAATTATAATTCAATAGTATGCTTTTCCAGTACGAATGATGCTCTCGCGGCTTTGGCTCGAACCTATCTGGCTCCTGGTCTTGAAGCACTAATGGTTTGCCCCGCCGAAAAATCAGTTATCGACATATTTACCTCAAGCGGCGCCCAGGTTAACACAACAGAACATGAGGATATCTTTCAGCCAAACGTCGAAGAGATCGCCCGTAAAATCGGCCCAAAAACCAGGGTGATTTATTTTGGTAATCCCGCTAATTACAGCTGCGCTCGATTTAGCGAGGCAGAGTTGGTATTTTTACTTTCCTATGCCGAAAAATCGCTGATAGTCTTGGATGAATCTTATTACGAGTATTGCGGAGTTACCATGGTTGATTTGACCAAGAAATTTTCCAACCTGGCGATTTTAAGAACATTCGCCAAAGCGTTTGCTCTGGGAGGCGCGCCGACAAGTTATATCATCACCGATCCACAGAATGTTCGTTTTATCAACCGTATCGGTCAATACAGCGCCCCCAATCTTCTCGCGCAGGCCGCTGCTTTGGCGGCGCTTGACGATATCGGTTACATGGTTGATTATGTCAGGCAGGTCAATAAAGCCAAACATCTGCTTTTTGATAATCTGACTCGAATGGGGTATGCATTCATAATTTCCGCGGCAAATTTCATCATTCTAAAAGTACCCGATTGCGATAATATAACCAGAAGCTTTGCCCGCAACAACATATATGTGCGCGATTTATCGGATATCCCAGGAATGAACGGCTTTATTCAATTCGCGATCGGCACGCCGGCGCAGATGGAGACCGTACTGGAGCATCTCGGCAGGCAATCTAAAGATAACGCCGAGGGACTCCAGAACGCCCCGTTTATAGCTGTTGACACAACAAAGGTGATTATACGGGATAATGTTGAGATTATAACTAAATCGGAACCGGAGTATTCAGAAAGATATTATTAGTTCGTTTGTCCTGATTCCCGATAGAAGGGTTCGGTATCACCTCCGGACCCTTTTTTATTTTAATGATTTATTTCAAATACGTGGCGGTTTTGGTGGTCGCCTTAACTCCATCATTTAAGCGGATAAAATATACGCCGCTGACCATTCCGTTCGCATCCCATAAAATGGAATATTTGCCTGCGCCATATTCGCCATTGGCCAAATTGGCGATTTTTCGACCGCAAATATCATAGATATCGAGCGAAATATCGGCCGGAGAAGCCAGTTCGAAGTCAATTTTTGTCGCCGAATTAAATGGATTGGGATAGCAGCCGGAAAGATTTAAATTCCGGGGCATGGATAGATGATTTTCGTCGATAGCATTGGGAAACCAGTTGGCAGTTACGAATACCGAATCGCCATCGGCCAGAATCACGAAATCTCCAAAAGCAGCTGTTCCCCGCGCGGTGCCCGGGCTGTTGAATTGTCCTAATAGATAGGGATCTCCGGCCGAACTGACCGAGTAGGCGAGCATCCCGCCAGTCTCATCCGCCAGATACGCGAATGTATCGACAAACGTGATTTGATTCAGATAGCCGGGCGTGTCATAGGTTTTGATGCTGTCGGGCGATAGCGGATCGGCCAGGCTGAAAATAATCATCCCGGCAGTGCCACAGGCGACATATAAGTAATTATCTCTAATGGCAATATCCATACAGTCGCCGGATAACAAGCGGGTGTTTCTTAGGGTCGGATTAATTGTATCCCCCAAGGTATAGGTCCGCAATCCCAATCCCTGATCGGCGACATAGATTACGGAATCTTTGACTTCGACCGCATAGGCATATCCTGTAGATTGAATATGTCCGATTTGTCGAGGGCGCGCTCTATCGGAAACATCGAAAATTATCACGCCGTTATATAGGTCGGCCGCATATAGTATCGTGCCGCGAAGGCACAGGTCGATTGTCATCCCAGGAGTGTTAAATGCCCCGATTGAATCAGGAGCCGAAGGATTTGTGATATTGAGGATTTTTATGCCGCGACTCCAGTTAGCAATATAGGCATACTGGCTGTCAACGATAATTTCCTGCACAAAATCGCCATGTTTATATGAACCGGTATAAATAGGAAAAGAAGGCGACATCAGGTTGTATATCGCCAGGCCGCTATCGCTATCGGCAATCAGGGCGTAATTATTGTAGGTAGCCACCGCCTGGGCGGTTCCGGGGGTGGCAAATCGCGCGTAGATGTTAAACTGCCATTGAGCGTGGACATCCGCGCAAATTACGATTACGGCGGCGAGACTTAAAATAGAAGTGGTTATTTTTCGCATATATATCCCCTACATGAATTAAGGGCAAAAATTATACCATTTATAAAGATGAAAAAACGACTTGCCGGTTAATTGTAGATAACCTGGCAATAAATAATAAGATAGCAATTGTTCCCGGGATTCATTTTGGCAAAGCTTTTCGTTCATTGACCCTCACCAATAATCCGTTTTGTTTGGCGAAGGTAACCAATTATAATATAATATGCAAACAATTATTAAAAACCGGTTTAAACAATCGAACCTTTTCGTTTGCCGCCATCCGGCGCACAAACGGTTCGATTTTGCGGTTTCGCCATATCATATATTTGAGCAAAAGCGTTGTCATAAAGAAGGTTGTGTGCAGTTTGTCTGGAAATGCAAGATTTTCGGCAAAGATTTCGACTGCCCGCGCGATTTCAAACATGTGGGGCGTAACTGCGGCGACTGCAAGCACTATTACGAGGAGAAAATCTACCGGAAACCGGAATTTCAGGTAGGCGAAACGGAGTTGGCCGCTTTCATGTCCCAACTTGAGGATTACCGCTACTGGCTTTCGACGGTTGTCGATAGGAAAGTGACGTTTTCGGGAGAAATCGCCGGCGTGTTTCCCTCGCTGATAAAAATAATCGATTACGATAAATCGGAGATCCGCTTGAACGGATTTCTGATTCGATTCGAGCGTGCCCATCTCGGCTACGACCTGTTCGACGATCGAATCTATCTGCAGGTCGGCCAGGGGTTCCTTCGCAAATACCAACCGGCCGATGGGGACGCTATCGAATGCCAGGCGATCCTGAAAACAGATCGCGGGCGGGTGGTGATAATTAATCCAACCCGAATCGAATACGCGCAGGGGGATAATCAGCCGCTTATCGATTATTCGAAAGCGCTGGTGGGAAAATCGACCGGGGCAATCGTGAAAGATAATTGTTCGTTATGCAGGGGCTGTCCTTATGGTGCCTTGATGGATGTGGTTGTTATCCGGCCGCAACCGAATCAATATCGCCGGTTTTATTGTTTGCGCGGAGTCGATATGTCGCGGGATTGCCCGATCCGCCTGGAGTATAAAATCAATGCTTACGAAAGTGAATCAGCGGAAAGTTGAAAATCGAACCGCGTAAGGGCAATGTATGCTTTGCCCCTACGGGTGCCTGGAAAAATAATTCAATATGAATCCCGAACTATTCACGATAGAATCGAAAATCGCCACGCTCGAAAAGAATGTCCCGATCGCGTTGGAGCTTCTGGAAACCTGCACCATCTGTCCGCGGCTGTGCGGAGTAGACCGTATCAAAGGGGATCTGGGGCGATGCGGCGTACCGGCCCAGATTAAGGTGGCCTCCGCCAATTTACATTACGGCGAGGAGCCGCCCATCTCCGGCAATCGCGGGTCGGGGACGATATTTCTGTCGGGCTGTAATCTGTCGTGCGTATTCTGCCAGAATTATCCTATCAGCCAGTATCGCACCGGCGAATTTGTTACTTACGAAGCCGCCGCCGATATGATGCTGAATCTTCAGGAACGCGGGGCGCACAATATCAATTTTGTGACTCCGACCCACTATGTGCCGCAACTGATGGCGGCCCTGCTTATCGCCTATAAAAAAGGGCTTAAAATACCGCTGGTGTATAATTCATCTGGGTATGATTCGGTTGACACGTTGAAACTTCTGGAAGGGGTAATCGATATATATATGCCGGACATGCGCTACGATTCCAACGAACAATCCGCCCGCTTTTCCGGCGTGTCGGATTATGTCGAAATTAATCGGGCGGCTATCCGCGAGATGCATAATCAGGTGGGGATCCTGCAGATGGAAAACGATATCGCCAGCCGGGGCCTGTTGATTAGACATCTGGTGCTGCCGGATAATATCGCCGGGTCGAAAGGGGTATTCGAATTCGTGGCCAACCAGATATCGCCTGATACATTTATGGCGGTGATGAGCCAGTATTTCCCGGCGTACCAGGCTTGCGATATGCCGCAGATCAAACGGCGACTCACTGAATACGAATATGAGACGGCGCTGGACTGGTTCGACGAATCGGGATTATACAATGGCTTTATTCAGCCGTACGAGGGGGAATAGCGGATCATTTCCCCCACTTGGCGCGCTCTTCTTTGTCGAGCTGGCGCAAACACAACGAGGCGCTGCGGATAATCGTGTACAGCAAAAATATCGCAATCGGCAACGCCAGAAAATCTATCAGATGAATATTAAAACCGAACAGCGTGACTTTCTTGGCAAACAACAAAACCACATTCAAGATAATCAAAATAACGCGGGCTTCGGTGGTGGATATTTTCGCGTACGATATTTTTAGCACATTGACAGCGCTGGCGGCCAAATAGGTGTTTATCGAAGCTATCAAGAACAGCGTGAGTATCGCCCAGAGAATTTCCGGACTGGCTAATTTCGAATAAGCCAACCCGTAAATCATCAGGGCCACTCCAAACGCGTCCACCAGATGATCCAGATAGTAGCCGTATTTGGGGCGCTGCTGATTTCGCACGCGAGCCAGAGTGCCATCAAGGCTGTCGCCGAACCAGTTGAGTACCAGCCCGAAACTGGCCAGCCACAAAAAGCCATCGTTGAATTTTGTCAGGTAATATCCGAGCCCGGTCAGCCCCATCGCGAACAAGCCGATATAGGTCAGTAAATCGGGCGACACCCAGCGCGGCATCCGCGGGGCCAGCCAGTACAGCGCCGCTTTTTCGGGAGGCGAAAGCAAGCTGGTTTGAACTCGATCTGAACTGAATTGTTGGTCGCCAGGTTTGGTCATGATGTTAATTATTATATGAGTCCGATAGTAGATTGTTCAATGGATATATTAATGCGAAGTGGTCAGGACCCCGTTAAAGTTTAAGATTAATGGGCCATTATTAAGATGTAGTAAGCACTCGAATCTCCTGCCTTTGGTTTTGATATAACAGCAATAGTGAGGCGTTTAGGACCAGCCTCAAGTTCTATGCTGTCAATACGTTATGGCATTCATTACATTTATCAGCAATAGTGTTATATGTTGTTACAAACAATAAAGTTGTTGAGTTTCTGTCCGGCGGTTGCCGGATTCGAAACCGCTACCTGCTGGATGTGATTAAAAGCGTAAAGGATGTCCTGATACAGGTTAAAAGCATCTCCTGATACGTAACGCATTTTGATTAGATGTAATCCTGGATTCCGGGTCAAGCCCGGAACATTGAAAAAGGGCGAATGCAATTGGCCCCGAGATTGTTGACGAAACCATTATGTAATTGAAAGATTTACCATTTTTCGCGTAGGGGCAAGGCATGCCTTGCCCCTACAATAACTTAAATTAATAACATTTCCGGAATTTGTCTTACTTTATATAAAAACGTAGTTTGTCATCAGTCTGGGGCGAATGCAATTCGCCCCTACGCGAATAATCAAATTTTATGCGTCAGGAAATCTTAACGGCCATGCCAAGACCATCGCGGATAGGAATAATCGATGAGAATATATCGGGCGAATTAAACAGGCGGCGATTAAATTCCAAGATAGCCCGAGTCGTTTTATGAGGCTTATTGCTTAAAATCCGCCCCGACCAGAGGACATTATCGCTGATAAAAATCCCGCCCTTGCGAAGGCGCGGGATTGCGATTTCCAGCGCTTTGGGATACTGCTCTTTGTCGATATCGTTTAAAATAATATCGAACGGACCGGAAAGAACGCTGGCGATTTGTAAAGCATCGCCAACTCGAAAATCAAGCATATCATTACGACCGGCTTCGGAAAAATATTGCTGGGCCAGGTCGCGGTTTTCTGTTAGCTTGTCGGTACAAATGATACTGCCGTTGCTTCTCATCCCGCCGGCGAACCAGAGCGCCGAATAGCCATAACCTGAACCCAGTTCAAGAATATTATGCGCTTTTGTAATCAAGGCCAGTTGCCGTAATAGCCGTCCCGCCATAGGTCCGATTATCGGAAAGTGATTGGCGCTGGCGTATTGGTGCATCCGTTCGAATATTTCCGACTCCGGCACACTTACATTCGAGGTCGACATCTTATGGATGTAATTTTCGATATCGGGGTTGGTGATGCTTTTCATATTATCGCTCCATGTCAGTAGATAAATAATAAAGGGCGCAGCGTGCTACGCCCCTACGCGAATTTTAACTCAAACGTATGCTTAATTACCAGGTTTGCGTTGCTTGCTTGGTTAAACGCCGACGCGTTCTAAGATTTTTTCGATTTTGGCCTTTTCCATATTGTAGAAAAACATGGAAGAGAATTTGTTGGCCAGTTGATTGAACACGGTCGATAGTTCGTATTTTTTGCCGGTCATCGATAGAATCGATCCGACCGGGAATTGCGTGATACCACAAGGATTGATATTTTTGAAATATTCCAGGTCGGTGGTTACATTGAGGGCGATCCCGTGATAGGTTATCCAGCGGCTGACCGCGATCCCTATCGCTGCCAGCTTGGTGTTGGTTACCCAGACGCCGGTGAGGCCTTTTTTAGTGGAAGCCTCGAGGCCGAATTCTTTGAGCGTTTCAATTACCATGTTCTCCAACGAACGAAGGTAACCATGCAAGTCGCGTCCCCACATGTTCAAGTCGACAATGGGATACATCACGGCCTGCCCCGGCCCGTGGAAAGTTATATCGCCGCCCCGTTCGACATCGACTAGATCGATATGTTTGGCGCGAAGGTCGGCCGCGCTTACCAACAGGTTATCTTTGTTGGTGCCGCGTCCCCGGGTTATTACCGGATCGTGTTCGGTGAACAGCAGACAATCGGGAATCTTATTGTTGAAACGCAGGTCGACAAGTTTCTTTTGCAGAAGCCAGGTGTCGTAATATTTTGTCCGCCCCAAATCGATTCGCAACAGGCGTTTTTCGCCTCGATTAGTCATTTTATCCCCTCTACTTATCTATCGATAGCATTTGGCCTCGGTTCGTTTTAACAAACCATCTATGAGACCAAGAGGTTTCTTCGATTTACATCGATACGGCCAGCTTGGAACCAGCACAACTACTTCAATGTTCAATTATAATATACTACAGGACCGGAAAGGAGTTCAAATGAAAATATTCGGAAAAATAAAATATTTAAGCCGTGCCCGGCGATTGATATCGGTGTCTATGTTTATCTATATTGTCGCGACGGGGGCGGCGTTCGGAGGAGATATGCCTAAAGCGGGAGACAAAGCGCCCGAGTTTTCGTTGCCGGATCAATCCGGAAAAATTCACAAATTGGCCGATTATCATGGGAAAAAGGTAGTCCTTTATTTTTATCCCAAGGATGATACTCCCGGATGCACCAAGGAAGCCTGTTCGTTCCGCGACAGTTTCGCCGATTTCAAAGAAGCCGGTATCGTGGTGCTCGGCGTGTCGGTCGATGATGAAAAATCGCACGCTAAGTTCGCCGAAAAGTACGATTTGCCATTTACACTGTTAGCAGACAAGGATAAAAAGGTCGTCGAAAAATATGGGGTCTGGGGCGAAAAGAACATGTATGGAAAAAAATACATGGGCACCAATCGAGTCACGTTCTTGATTGGCGAGGATGGAAAAATCGTAAAGGTGTTCGACAAAGTCAAGCCGGATGAGCACGCCAAGGAGGTGCTTGAGGCTTTTTCTAAATAGCTGATTTCCTTCTCCGAGTAAGCCGGATTGCGAAATATCTCAATCCGGTTTTTTATTAAATCGATCTGAATAGCTCTTCCAGCGGCATAATCGGATAAGTTTCGCAAACAAAAGACCCCATCGTGCCGATCATGGCCGAAAGCTCGAAGGCTGTGTCCATGTCGGGGACATCGGTGATGAACATGTAGTCGTATTCCCCCATGATCGCGTAGGCGGAAATAATCGAGGCCCCTTTGGCTTTAAACATATTGCTGGCATCGGTGAGATTTTGCTTGGCCTGCGCGATATTGCGGCGCGCATCCAGCGTGCCTTTGGCAAGTACCATGAATCTGAGCATAAACACCTCCCGGGCATACAAGCGGTAATTTCTATAACAATAAAAAGAACGCAACAACAATCTATAGTAATTATAATAGGTGGATTTATTTTTACAATGGAATTTTTGCAAAGTCCTGGCCGAACGAATATCATGGGGGCGCAGCATGCTGCGCCCCCACGCGATGGCCGAGTAGGGCAAGTTTGGGCGAATGGCAATCCGCCCCTGCTTAAGGAAGATGTTTTGATATCGCGGCAGTTGTGGACAACTGCCAGACACACGGGCTTTTTACGAACGCCACAAGATTGTTATCTGTAATAACGTTGTTTTATTGTAGGGGTTTAGCATGTTAAACCCCTACGCGTGTAAGATAGATAGAGTCTATAGAATAATCATTATTCCGTTTATGGCGCTTGATTAATAAATCATCGCAGAGTAGTATTTGGGTATGAGCAGACGCGCGAGGTTAGATATCCGCGTAATTGTTGTCGGCGGCGGGCCGGCCGGGTTGATTGCCGCCGGAGTTGCGGCTAAAGCGGGCGCCGATGTTTTCCTATATGAAAAGAAAGAGACGCCGGCCAGGAAACTTCGGATAACAGGCAACGGGCGATGCAATCTCACCAACACTCTACCGCTAGATGATTTTATATCACACTATGGTAAAAACGGCAAATTTCTGCGATCGGCATTCGGGCAATTTTTCGCACCGGAATTGCGGCGGTTTTTCGAGAGTATCGGGGTGAAATTGACAGTCGACAACCGCGGGCGAGTATATCCCAAAAGCGACAGCGCCGAACAGGTGGCCGATTCGTTGATAAAATGGGCAATCGGATACGGCGTGAAAATCAAGGGGGATTCGCCGGTGGCTAAAATCGCGGTTGATAATAAGCGGATTGCCGGCGTGCTATTTAAGACATCCGATACGGTCGTTCCCGGCGATAAGGTGATAATCGCAACCGGCGGCAAATCGTATCCGGCCACGGGGTCATCCGGCGATGGGTACTATCTGGCCGAATCGGTCGGGCATACGATTGTGCCGGTAAATCCTGCCAGCGTACCGCTTGTTGCCAAAGGGACAATCGCGCCCAGGTTGAAGGGAATCAGCTTGGAGTCAGTCATCGTGAAAGTGAAAATCGGTAATAAAATAATGGCGCAGTCGGAAGGCGACCTGTTGTTCACTCACTATGGCGTATCGGGGCCGGTGATTTTAAATATCAGCAAATATTGTGTTGAACAATTGAAAACAGGGAATTCTCCGATGCTTTCTATCGATATTATTACCGAATATACCGCCGAGCAAATTGAACAAAAACTGTTGGAGCATCTTAAGGAATCGGGAAAGAAACAGGTATCTTCGATATTGGGCCAGTTTATTCCCACCCGGATGGCGCCGGTGTTGTTGGCCTATCTACAAATCGATCCGACCAAACCGCTCAATCAGCTAACATCCGAGGAGCGACGCAAAATAGTGAATTCGCTGAAAGGGCTGGAATTAGCGATCAGCGGCCATCGGGGGTTTGCCGAAGCGCAGGTGAGTTCGGGTGGCGTGAACTTGAAAGAAATCGATCCGCAAACGATGGAATCGCGGATTGTGAAAGGGCTTTATTTCGCCGGGGAAGTGCTTGATATCGATGGCGACACCGGCGGGTTTAACCTTCAGGCGGCCTTTTCGACCGGCTGGGTTGCGGGGAGGGCGTGCGTGGGGATGGGAAGTATTGAGTAAAGTAGGTTGGAACCCCGGTGGTTCCGACCTTCTAAATTACTTGAATATTACATAATCCTTATAAGAATTGGGCGCGTTCATTAAAAGTACGGCCTTATCAATACTTAGAATAAACAGGCTTTCCATAAAACCTCTTATAATATGTATAGAGGGCTTTCGCCATAGTTTATAAAGCTAAATTTACCAAGGCTTATCCTGTTTTCTGATATCAAAATAATCTAATTTTTGTACGATATTTTCTCCGGTTGATAAACGAACCGATATTTCTAACACTCTTTCTCCCCGCCTTTTAACATTGTTTTTATCAGAATACAATATAAGCATTTCCGGCACATTGCTTAAATTACCGGTTAATGCAATAATCGTATTTGCCTGCGCGATAAGGGAATCCAAATTTATTGATGCGGTATTAATCTTAGCCTTGATCAATTGATTTATCATTAATTTTAATAATATATCTTTAGATTGATATAGCTCATTTCTTTTAAGGGTTTTAAAAATATCCCGGAGTTCGCCAGAAATAGGAATAGGTATAAATGTGGTGAAGTATAATGCCTCATAGGGATTTAGCTTAACGGGAAATTTGACGTCAGAGTAGTTACTTAGTGAATCGTTTTTTATAAACAAACTGCCACCTCTAAACGAAAAGACGCTTGAATCCTTTTGTGAGACATACTCAACATTTACTTTATCGATTGTTATTGGTCTTTCGCTATTATTCGCAATTTTTAATTCGGCCAATCCTCTCATCAGCCCATACAATTTTCCGGATATAGTTGAATCCATATAATTGTGTTCGTCATCATCGGTTACCAGAATTCTGTCTCTTGCCCAGTCCGCGCTAATGATTATATTTACTTTACGGCGTTTTTCGGCTTCGGATTTATTAAAATTAAGAGATTCTTTTGCTATAAGAATTCCAATTATTGAAACAACAAGTGCGGCCAGTGAAAATATAATAGACACTATGGTTATCTTGTTGTCTTTTACGTTTTTTAACATTGTAGTTTTCCTTGCTAAATTTCCGTTTTATAGGTTTCAATAAATTGGTTTATTTTATAATCAAATATGTCTTAGTATAGACTGTTAGTGGTTTATTCTGTCACTATACATTATGTTTATCTCATTGACTTTAAATCAAATTCCCGATATTGTAAATATAGTATGTCTGGCTTATTTCGCAAGCTCAATGAATATGTCAATTCGAAAACGGCCAACTACGTTTTTCTGGGCGCGTTGCTGTTGCTGTCGTTCGTAATCGCCTTTTTCAAAATCACCGATTCCGATGTCTGGTGGCATCTAAAAACCGGCGAATACATCCTCGCTCATGGGATCCCCTCCACTGACCCGTTTTCATTCACCGCCGCCGGTAATCATTGGGTGACTCACGAATGGCTGGCCGAAATCCTATTCTATCTCCTCTATAAGCTTGGCGGATTATCACTTCTTATAGCATTCAAAGCGGCCATTTCGGCGGCTATCGCCTATCTGATTTTCCGGTTCGGGCGGCAACGCGATATTTCGGCGGGTCTTGTCGCGGCAATTGCCATGTTCGCTGTGGCCGGGATGTCTTATATGATGTATCCCCGGCCGCATGTGTTCACGTATCTATTTTTAGCGATACTCTGTTATCTGCTTTTCCGACATGGCCAATCCGAGAAAGCATTCAAAATCCAGCGATGGATTATCATCCCTACGCTTTTTCTGCTCTGGGCCAATATCCACGCCGGATTTATCTTGGGCTTAGGAATTTACTGGATAGTCGTACTAAAAGAACTATTTCTGCCCGGCCAAACGCCCGAATCGATGTCATCGCGAATCAAGCAATCGTTTTACCCGGCGGTTCTGGCCTCGCTGGAATGCTTGGTAAACCCCAACGGCTACGAAATCTACACCTATACGATTGCGATTGCCGGTAACCCGACTTTCAAAAGCACAATCAGCGAATGGGTGTCGCCAATTTATCTTGGTAAGCGCGAATGGCTGGCGCTGGGAATTTTGGGGTTGGCCAGTATCGGATCGTTGACGGCGGCATTCTATCATCGCAAACGCCGCCCCGATATATCGCTGATTGTTATTGGCGTGGCAATATCCGCCTGGCTTGCGATGCGCAATATTCAGAATCTGGTAATCGTGTTGGCGTTCGCGGTTCTGGCGATCCCGGTATCGTTGAAAACCAAAAAGGAAAATGTGGGCGGCAAGACTCCCGGCCTGCCCCAGCGCAAACCCGAAGAAAGCCGGGCACAAGAAGAATCCGATTGGAAAAATCCGGTAATAGCGTTGCTTTCGCTTGTCTGGATAATTGCCCTGTTCATTTTGATATTCAACTACCAGGTTCGCGATAATCGCCGCGATTTCAAGCTGTTCGATTCCGGAATCAAAACCGGCGCTTTCCCTATCGATGCGGCCGCGTTTCTCAACAAGGTGAACTTCTCCGGCAATATTCTCAATATCTTAGCCGATGGCGGCTACTTGATCTGGGCGGGCTACCCACGCTGGAAAGTGTTTGTCGATGGACGTCTGGATGTCTACGGCGAAGCCCAAATCGAAAATTACCGCAGGGTGTTAGGCGGCGCGGCCGGCTCGTTAAATACGCTTGACGAGCTTAAAATCATCGCGGCGGTTTTACCGATGCCGCCAGAGCTTGGCGATATCCGCAATCAGCTATCGGTGGACAGCCTGTGGGCGCTGGTTTATTTCGATGATTACTACCTTATCTATATGCGGAAAACCGAATCTTGCCGCGAAATCGTAAATCAATATGGCTATCAAACAATCAATCCATTGGTGAACGGTTACGGCTTGGATAGCCCGCTCAAATTGGAGAAATATCTATCCGAAACCCAGCGGGCATTATATATGAACCCAAAATCGAGTTTAGCCAATGCCGCCTACGGCTACGGCCTTCAGCAGAAAGGGGATTTTATCCCCGCCGCTAACGCTTTTAAAGCGGCCCTGGCGATTCGGCCGAATTTGCTGGATTTCTATCGCTATGTAGCGCGGCTGTATGTAAGCGCCAACATGCACGATTCGGCCAAGGAGTGGTACGCTAAAGCGCTTATAGTCAAACCGAGCGACTCCCAGAATTATTTCGAGTTGGGCGTTTTGTACGCTCGCGAGAACGATTTGGAGCGGGCCGAAAGCTGTTTTGGCGAAGCTTATCGTTTAGACCCGAATGGCCCGGCCGGCAAGGCGCTGGAGAGGCTTCGGTCGATGAAAAAAACGGCGGTGGGGAAAAAGAAATAATTAGCATGACTCGGACCCATCCTGAAAATGTAATAAAATTCTTGACAAAACTATTTAATCTACCGATAATATAACTAATCCACATCTGTGGAGGTGGATGGCAAAAAGCTATCGGCCCCCTTCGCAAGAAGGGGGTTTTTTTATGGGAGCAGCTTGGTGCCGTATCCTCTAATTTTGCCATTTGAGTTTCGATAATACTTTGATTGTATCAAGATTTTGATGATCTCGTTTCCAAATTTACCGGGATCATATTCTATTCTCCCGGCCTGGGCCAGAATTTCTTGTCGGCTTGGGTGGGCAATTATATCGGCCAATTGCAGAGCGGCGATATTTGCATTTTTCGGTTTTACTTTTAATTCTTTACTCGTTAATACTGCCTGAAATCTATCGGAAGCTATATATTCGGTTCCAGATTGATATAACCGCGTATATGAGGCTTTTAGTCTATTGTCCTCTTTTCCACCGCGAGATTCGGAAAGAATATCACCGACAGATGTTTTGTCTTCTAAAAATAATACAAATCTTTCAGTTAATATTTTGAGGCAATAATGATATGGATCGGCCGTCCATACTTTATATTTTGAGCGGTGTTCCTGTTTATCGATTACGACCGTTACCGCCACAAAATCCAAATTACTTAAAAGCGATAACAGGTCCTTATTGAAATTAGCTTCTACTTCCGGGTTTCGCAAAGCATCAAAAGGAGGGCGTTTATTTATCAATTCTTTTCTATGAAGAATAATCGGCTCGTCATATTCAATCGAAAAATAATTGTTTTTTATGATATCAAGTTTTGGGGCAAGTTCGTTCTTTGCGATTTCCAAATCCAGAATTATTCCGGTTAAACAAAGATAACGATGAAGGGGATTATCTGACGATCCAAGATCTGGGTTTCCTGTTTCATCTACGTACATTCTGAATTTCATAAAGTCGATTATAATATGGACTTTTTCAATTTTCAAATATAATTCTACCTGAATTCCCTTGACCCTATCTCCCGCTTACTCTATTTTTAGCCCGTGGACTTGTTCGAAAATCCGGATAGCTCAAATGCTCCATTGGCCGATAAGATGCGGCCGCAGAGCCTCGATGAATTAGTCGGACAGGCGCATGTTCTGGCCCCCGGCAAGCCGCTCTACGAATCTATCAAAAACGACCGGGTAGGTTCGATTATCCTCTGGGGGCCGCCGGGATCCGGCAAAACTACGCTGGCCAGGATGATTGCCTCCTACTCTAAAGCGCAATTCATGCCGTTTTCGGCGGTGACCTCGACTATAAAAGAGATCAAACTGTTTATCGCGCAGGCGTCTAAAAGGCTCAAGCTCGAGGGACGCCGCACGATTCTATTTATCGATGAAATCCATCGGTTCAACAAAGCCCAGCAGGATGCGTTCCTTCCGCATGTGGAAGCAGGCACGATTCTGCTTATCGGCGCCACCACGGAAAACCCATCGTTTGAGGTGATATCAGCCTTGCTCTCGCGCTGTCGAGTATACACCCTGAAGCCGCTAACGGTCGACGATATCAAGACTATTATCACCCGTGCCGCCAGCGATACAAAACGCGGGATGGGAGATATGAATATCGCTTTTGCCGAGGGAAGCCTCGACCAGTTGGCGCAACTATCGGGCGGGGATGCCCGAATCGCGCTCAACATGCTGCAGTTTGTGGCGGAATCGACGCCGCCTGATGAGACAGGCAAGCGGACAGTGACAATCGAAACAATCGGCGAGGCGGCCCAGAAAAAATCGCTTCGCTACGACAAGGCCGGGGACGAGCATTTCAACCTGATTTCGGCGCTGCATAAATCGCTGCGGGCCTCCGATGCCGACGCCGCCCTGTACTGGCTGTATCGCATGCTGGAGGCCGGCGAGGAGCCGCTCTATATCGCGCGCCGGCTGGTGCGGTTCGCGGTGGAAGATATCGGGCTGGCCGACCCGCGGGCGACTACGCTGGCATTGGCCGCTAAAGATATCTATCATTTCCTCGGCACACCGGAGGGAGAACTGGCCCTGGCGCAGGTTGTGGTTTATATGGCGCTGGCGCCCAAGTCAAACGCGATTTACATGGCCGAAAAAGCGGCCAAGAAAGCTATCGAGGAAAAACCGGCCGCCGAAGTGCCGTTGGTTATCCGCAACGCGCCAACATCCTTGATGAAAGAATTGGGATTCGGTTCGGGCTACAAATACGCGCACGATTTCGAGGATGCTTTCGCCTATATGGAATGTTTGCCGGAGGAATTATTGGGCAGCCGGTTTTATTTCCCTACCGACCGCGGCCTTGAGGCCAAACTCAAGGAGAAGCTTGAGTGGTGGTTAGCGAAGATGAAGGAGGAGCGGGGGAAGTAGGATTGTATCCAGTAGGTCGGTGTTTTGGAGTCCGGCAAGGGCGGGACGATGAAACCCGACAAGTTTAATAGGAAAACCATGAGCCGCTTTTATTATTATAGCGAAATAGCAGAGTTTATTACCGATTCCGAAAGCTTCATTTTGGGGGAACTATCCAAAAAACACGAATTTTCTCTTGAAGAGCAGCAGAGAAACGCCTGGACAATCGAGATAAAACAATTAAAAAGATGGCTGCAAGGACTAAATGGATACTTGATATTTGAATATAGTATCCCAAGGATGGGAAAAAGAGTTGATTGCGTTGTACTATCTGGCGCGGTGATATTCGTTATTGAGTTTAAAGTAGGCTACTCGTCTTATGATGGCTACGCAATTGATCAGGTTACTGATTATGCACTTGATCTGAAAAACTTCCACGAACAGAGCCATGCAAGGAAAATTATTCCAATATTAATATGTACTGAAGCTCGTGAAGAATTTATTAAAAATGAATTTGATCCGGATGGCGTTGCCAGACCAATTTTATCTAATGGAAATTCGCTACGATATATTGTTGAAAGTATTTCCAATGATATTACGGAACCCCCAATAAACGCGACTGAGTGGGTTAACTCTAGGTATTGCCCAACCCCCACCATTATTGAGGCTGCTCAAGCCCTCTACAAGGGACATAGTGTTCGGGAAATATCAAGGTCAGATGCTGGTGCGATAAATCTAACAAATACGGCAAATGCAATATTTGATATCATTGCAGAATCTAAAAAAAATCATAAAAAATCTATTTGCTTTGTTACCGGAGTGCCCGGTGCGGGCAAAACACTTGCAGGCCTAAATCTTGCCAATTCATGGCACAATAATAATAGTTCTGAACATGCTGTGTTTTTATCAGGAAATGGACCTCTTGTTGAGGTATTGCGAAATGCACTTGCCAGAAATGAGGCGGCAAACGCAAAAGAAAATGGGCTCAAGCAAAAGAAGAGCGTAACAATGTCTAAGGCAAGGGCCTTTATACAAAACATTCAACATTTTCGTGATGATTCATTAGAAAGTCAACATCCACCCGTTGAACAAGTTGTCGTTTTTGATGAAGCACAAAGAGCCTGGACTCTTAAACAGACGGCAGCATTTATGAAAACCAAAAAAGGAAAATCAGATTTCAAGCAATCAGAACCGGAGTTCTTAATCGGGGTATTAGACAGACGCCCCGATTGGGCTACAATTATTTGCCTAATTGGTGGCGGGCAGGAAATTAATACTGGGGAAGCGGGCTTGCATGAATGGTTTGATTCTTTACGAAGATCGTATCCAAGCTGGTCTATTTATATTTCAAGTAAACTTACCGATTACGAATACACTCGGGGTCGAGATTTATTTAATGATGAAGATTTGCATAGAATTACAACTAACGACAACCTTCATCTTTCTGTATCTATAAGATCATTTAGGTCTGAGAAAGTCGCAGCTTTTGTTAAGGCCACACTTGATTGTGATATTGAACAAGCGCGATCTCTATATAATACGATAAACAATAGTTACCCAATATTATTAACAAGAGAATTAAAAATAGCGAAGGAATGGCTATCTAACACGGCTCGTGGCACTGAACGCTATGGCCTTATCGCATCATCGGGGGCACTGCGCCTTCGACCATTTGGTATAAATGTGAAGACTCCCATTGAACCTAAAAACTGGTTTTTAAATGGAAAAACCGATATTCGTTCTTCGTACTATCTTGAAGATGTTGCCACAGAATTTGATATTCAAGGACTGGAGCTTGATTGGGCGTGCGTTGCATGGGATGCCAATCTTCGATATAACGGAAAAGAATGGGCATATAAAGTATTTAGGGGAACTTCCTGGCAGGATGTTAAAGATCCCGATTCCAGGCTATTCTTAAAGAATGCCTATCGTGTCTTGCTTACTAGGGCTCGTCAAGGAATGATAATATTCATTCCCCGCGGCTCCAAAAACGATCATACGAGACTTCCATCTTTCTATGATAAAACCTATGAGTATCTTTGTTCGCTGGGAATCAACGAGATCGGTAAAAATGAATAGTCAGGCGTCATCGCTTCGCTACGAAACGCCGACCTACTGGATATTTATTTAACAAAGGAGCTCCCATGAAAATCCATCTTTTCAAATCAATCACGCTGCCGCTGATATTAATCGCGATTTTATTCTGCGTACCCTCCATGAGTTGTGCCCAGCGCGATTTAGCGCCGCGGCCGGAGGGTCGATTTATCACCGTAACCGGCGAAGCGGAAATCAACGTTGTTCCCGACAAGGCCATAATCACGCTTGGTGCAAGTAACCGTGAGTTAAGTGTGATCAGATCAAAAGCGGTAATCGACGTATTCGTTACAAAATTTACGGACGTAGCCAAAAAGTATGGTATCAAGCCCAAAGATATCCAGACAGATTATATTAATATCGAACCGGAATATGAAGTATCTTACCAAAGAAAATTCCTTGGTTATGCTACCCATAGGCGGTTTATAATCACGCTCACCGATATGACCAAATTTGATAGCTTGATTAGCGATATGTTAGTTGCCGGCGCCACCGAAGTCTTAGACGTTCAGTTTCAAACATCCGATTTAAGAAAACACCGGGATGACGCCCGAGTCGCGGCAATTAAGGCCGCTTCCGAAAAAGCCAACCTGCTGGCGTCGCAATTAGGCGCCAAAGTGGGAAAGCCATATGATATCACCGAACTGACCAATAACCTCGGCGGTTGGTATTACGATAGATGGTGGGGAAGGCATCAAGGATCAATGGCCTCTAATGTCAGCCAGAATGCCTATGGCCAACAAGGTCAAGAGTCGATGTCATCGGCAATCGGCAAACTGGCGGTAAAAGCATCGGTGAGGGTTGTATTTGAATTGGAGTAGGACGAACGCCCCTTCTCGTTGATAATTTTTGTGGATGGCGGGCCATGCGACTCCACGAACCTCCCGGCCTGCCCCGGTGTCCATCAGATAGCTTCGGGCACGAGGACCCATACGGGCAAGCTGCATGCCGCGCACAAAATTTTCCTAAAATGAAAACCGGCAGGTTAAGCGGTTAGGCTTATCCTGCCGGCAAGAGTTTTTATACTCTTACAGACTAATAGCGACTATTTCTGTAATCGCCACTACTCACACGGGGCTTGGCCACGTTGACCGTGAGGGTCCGGCCTTGCAGTTCTTTGCCGTTTAAATTGGCAATCGCCGCCTCGGCTTCCGATTGCTGGTTCATTTCCACAAATCCAAAACCTTTGGATTCGCCCGACATCTTATCAGTAATGATTTTAGCAGTCGATACTTGGCCATGGGCTTCAAATGCCGCGCGCAGATCAGATTCCGACGTTTGGCGGGACAGATTTCCGACGAAGATATTCATCGTTTTCTCCTAAAGTGCTTGTCCTGCCACAGGCTTCCTAACGAAGGATTTGGCAAAACAAACGGGTTTTTGCGCACTATCGCGCTGAATTCTCCAGATTATGACTTTTTACAAGCGTTGTTGATTAAGCAAGACTTGAGAAAACTAAAAGAGGAGATTCGTTAACTGACATAGTATGCCTGGCTCGAATCGGAATGTCAAGATTTATTTTCATGTAATCAGAAAATATCGACATTGTTCAGGCCGCGTGTTTGTATTTATTGCGCCTTAGCCGCCAATAAAAATGATTGCAAAAACCAGCCCGGATTAGTATTAAGTAATGGGAATTGAGGGTATTAGTATGCAATATTCGATTGTTCCAATGGAAGAAAAACACAAGCCCGGGGTGGTGGCGGTGTTCAATCATTATATCCAAACCAGTTTCGCGGCTTTTCCAAGTCGGCCGTTGCCCGAGCATATGCTCGATAAGTTCGTTGATATCGCCAAGACCTATCCGGCGGTCAGCGTTCTCGATGAGTCCGGCAAAGTCGTGGGGTTCGCGATGCTGCGGCCCTACTATTTCGAAGATTCAATGAAGCGCACCGGCGAGGTCAGCTATTTTCTCATGCCTGAGGCCACCGGCCAGGGAATCGGCGGCAAAATCCTAACCCTATTTATCGAACGGGCCAAGCTGATGGGAATAGACAATTTCCTGGCCTGCATTTCCTCCCACAATGTCGAAAGTATAAATTTTCACCGCAAACATGGGTTCGAACAGGTGGGGCTATTCAAACGGGTTGGCCGCAAATTTGATCAGGATTTCGATATTGTCTGGATGCAGAAGATGATTTAGGCCCGCTTATTTATTGGAATTTTAGTTAAGTATTTATATTGCCACTTTGGCCATTTTAAAAACCGGGTTTTGTTTAACTGTTAGAAATTCATTGAAAGTAACATTTATATCTCCGACCCGCGTTTTTTCAGAAGCCCCGTTCGCTTGATAAATCAATTTGATCGATTAATACATAAAATCTGGCTAAGAGCATATATACCGTAACACTACTTTACCAACATTAGTTGAATAAATTCAGCTGGTCCGCTATTTCAATCATGTTTTCTTCCGGCTTAACGCCTCGGATGTATGACAAAATCGGCTTCCCAAATTCAAATCAAAAGATCGCATTTTCCGCTAAAGTCCCTTGCACTATCAACTTACAGCAACCCAAAAAAGAAACTTCGGGACGGTAGTGATTTTGGCTGATGATTTATTGGCGAAATAGTTGATGATTGCTCAGAAAAGCGCGAATATTGATCTTTTGTTTCCCGATCCCGAGTTTCCGGCGGATAATTTGCCTGTGTTTATGCACGGTTTTTAAGGCGATATTGAGCGTTGCCGCGATTTCTTTTGATGAATAACCATCCTTTATCATGGAACTCACCTCAATTTCGCGGGGCGATAACTGCGGGAACGCTTGAATCGCGATATCGGGCGATGATATCAATTCCAAAAGCCCTGTTTTCAGAATTGAATACTGCGCCCTATTGAGAGAGTTGTCCGGATTAGAAAGGTGTTCCGCGGCCGGCAGAAGGATATCGGAAATAAATTGGCTTATTTTTCCCTTAATTTCGGCCTTGTCGTGTTCATAATTCGCCAGGATGGCGCGCAAGGCGATATTGCTCTCCTCCAATTCCACCGATTTGCGCTTTAGTGTCTGCAGGCTTGATATTTCATGAACTTTCTTTGCGACAATTTCTATAATTTCTTCCAATAACATGGCGGTCGCAACTGTTGGGCGGCGATCATCGAAAGGCGTATCTACCGACAGCCACCCTTCACAGATATTGTCATCGTTCAAAAGTGGAACGAAAAACTCATCGCCGTTTTTCCATGAATATTCTTGTTCGCAATTTTCGACAACGGACGATATATACCGTTCAGATTTATCAAGCCCTAATCCCGCCTCGACGGGAATAAAATACGAACGGCTGATTCGGTATTTTTCCTGCATTATGTTCTGCCGGAGGGTATCATCGGGGGCTTTTCCGCGACGCGCTCGTTCAATAATATTTTTATCTAATCCGACATAACCGATATTGACGATTTCGCGATTTTCGTTATGGATAGTAAGGACCGCTCTTTTAAAGTAATTCGAGTCGAAGATAGCCTGACATCCGTACATTAGGCAATCATCGATGTTTTTGGCGGTGCGCAGATTATTCAACATCGTTATACGGGCTTGGTCGCGAACTCTGACCCTTACGCTTTCGGTAAAATCGGTGGCGACTACATGAGCGACCTGCTTGCTTCCCGCGACTTGGCTCATGGGCTTGACCATGATCCTGTACCATCTGTTTTCGCCCTTGTAGATGATCGGATATTCTCCGGAAAAGGGTTTTCCCTCTCTTATCGCCGCCATCATGTCATCCGCGCCAACGCCATTTAATTCTTTGGCGAATACTTCTAAAAGCGATTTGCCGGCTAACTCGTTGATGCTCATACCCAAATAATCGGCGACCCGCTTACTGGCCAATATTATCCGCCCTTCAATATCAACCGACATAATGGCGTCACCGGCATCTTCGACGAACCGTCTTAATCGAAGATCTCTTTCCTCGATTGCTTCCAGCGCTTTCTTGCGTTCGGTGATGTCGCGGACGATCGCGATAATTCTTTTCGCGCCGCCCAGGATCGCCTCTTTCAGATTTACCTCAACCCAGAATTCCCGGCCCCCCTTATCCCTGGCATGCCAATCGAAAATCAGGTTGTCTTTAATCGTTTTTCTCCAGATATCCTCGTAGGATTGCGAGACATTTAGCTCTGTAAAACGCGCTAATTGGTCCGCGGTGGAAATCTTAAGATTGTTTGAATTTATAAGTTCATCTTTGGTATAGCCAAACATCTGGGCGGCTTTATCGTTGACATCGATAATTTTTCCAGTATCAAAATCGTGAATGAAAATGGCATCATTGGCCGAGTTAAAAATCGTGCGGTATTTGAGTTCAGATTCCTTAAGGGCGTGTTCGACCTTACGGCGTTCGGTAATATCACGGACAACCGCCAACACTCTTTTCTTATTGTCGATAATGAGAGGTTTCAGGTTGAAATCGACCCAAAACTCATGACCATCTTTGCGTTTCGCATGCCATTCCTTAAAAAACGACTGATCCCGGATTGCCAGCCACAAATCCGAAAACCTATCAAGCACGTGGTTTCGCCCGGGTAAAACCTGGTCATCAGCAATCAATTCCAAAAGAGACATTGACAGAAGTTCATCACGTATATAACCGAGCATGTTGCACAGGCATGGATTAACATCAAGAAGCTGTCCGCTGTCATAATCAAAAATGAACATGCCATCACTGCCCGAATCAAAAATCGCCCGATACTTACTTTCGGATTCTTTCTGGGCCGATTCGGCCTTTTTACGTTCAGTAATATCTCTGGTTATGCCCAAAAATCCTTTAATATTCCTATCCTTATCAGATATTACCGACACCGCCACCTCCGCCAAAATATAATGGCCGTCGCGATGGCGAAATTCTAATTCCATGGTGCGGCACAATGGTAATGCAAGAGGAGATGATGAAAGCTTATCTTGATCCTCTTCGTAGTAATTTAAAATAGCGGAATATGATGATGCCGAGGTAAAATTTACCAATGGCGCCCCGATCACTTCTCTCGGATCGTAACCAAAATGCTTTTCGACCATTTTACTGACAAAAGTGAACTTGAGCTCCGCGTCGAGAATCCAGATAATATCCGAAAGATTATCGGCGAGCATCTGAAAGCGATATTCGTTTTTCTTGAATGTTTCCCTTAAAGTATCATATTCGGCTTTGATATATTCAAGATGTTCGAGCCGACCACGTAATTCCGCGAGCTCGCGCTCAAGGCCGCTGGGAATTTGGGGTGCGTCGGGCATTTTCAAACCTCAACAAAGTCAAATAGCCGATATTATGTTGCCCTTAAGACAAGGGTATCTGCGTATCTAATGTATAATAATCTTATTTGTGTTTAAAACAAGGGCAAAATGCGTACAACAGGCTACGCATCGGCGGGCTCGAAATAAAAGCGGCCATGGCAACTGGAGGCTAATATTAGG
>CAZTNJ010000010.1:0-23880 GCA_964614835.1 uncultured Ignavibacteria bacterium
AATTACCCCGATTTCTTACTGAAAATGCAAAGGGCGCCCAATCGGACGCCCTTTTTCATTTCCCTATGATACATTATTTAGTCGATTAATCCCCGGGCGATCAGATATGGAATGATAATGTAAAGGGTCACATCACGAACAAGGTAATAGCAGAATATGGCCGCCAGGATTTTCCATCCGTATTTCTTATATATAATCCGAAACCGCGCTTTTATTCTCGCCAATTTCGGCAGTCCTTCGAGTTCGGGCCGGGGGCCTTTTAAATCGGCTTTGATACTTTTATATAGCTGCTTTAATTTATTTATAGCGCTCAGGGGAAGTCTTAGCAATCCTGCCAGTCCCATATTTTGTTGTTTGGTTTCGTTCGTGAGCGTTTCCAAATACTGTGCCTGCGCTTATTCGGGTTATAATTTACCATAAAAAACCTTACTCGCGCAATATCGGTTTCTGAAATATTAACGTAAAAGTGCTGGAAAGCCGGGTCATTCTCTGCTATTATTATGTAGTATTGGATTAATCGCCGAATCGGCGCGATTTTAAGTTACCTATTAACGAGGAGATACCTATGCCATTGTTGTTGGATCGCAGCGAAGTAATCAGCGTTTTGCAGATGGCCGATTGCATGGATGTTGTGGAAAAGGCGTTTGCCGAGATGGCTCAAGGAACCGCAGTTCTACCTTTGCGGATAAATATCACGCCGCCCGATGGATTGGCCTTATATATGCCGGCTTACCTTAAACAGATGGGAGCTCTGGCCTGTAAGGTCGTGACAGTGTATAAGAACAATCCCGCCAAACATAAACTCCCGACAACAATAGGCAAGGTGCTCGTGCAGAATCCGGAAACAGGGGAAGTTGTTTGTATCATGGATGGCGGCTATCTTACGGCAGTGCGGACCGGAGCGGCCTCGGGAGTGGCCACCAAATATCTGGCGCGGCCGGATAAGGGACAAATCGCCGGGATATTCGGCGCCGGGGTGCAGGCCAGGATGCAGCTCTGGGCGGTGGCGGAGGCCCGGCAAATCAGCAAAGCGTACGTGTATGATATCTCCGAAGAGGCCGCCGGGAAATTCATTTCTGAAATGAGCCAAAAATTGAATCTGGAAATAATTCGAGCCAAATCGGCCGCTGAAATAATCGCCAATAGCGATATAATCTGTACCGCTTCATCATCGGCGACTCCAATATTTGACGGCAGCACCGTTAAGCCGGGAACGCATATTAATGGTATCGGCAGCCATACGCCGGGCGCGCGCGAGCTTGACACGGCGATAATCAAACGTTCGCTTTTAGTAGCTGATTCATATGAGGCTTGTCTCAAAGAGGCCGGCGATATCATGATTCCGATTCAGGAAGGGGCAATCGATAAAAATCATATGATTGCCGAGCTGGGCGAAGTTGTAACCGGGATAAAAAAACCGCGAACCGACAACAAACAAATAACCCTGTTCAAATCGAATGGGCTGGCAATTCAGGATGTCGCAACGGCCAAGCTGGTTTATGATCGGGCTCTGCGCGCTGGTGTCGGCCATATAGCGGATTTTTAAAGATTATCAAAAGAAATAAAAAAAGCCGGATGAATTCACCCGGCCATCAATATTCCCCGCATTTAATATCAGGTTATGCCGCGGCTTCAGCCTCCGACATGCCCACTAATTCGGGTTCTGTTGTGGGAGCCGTTATCGGTTCTGGTGAAGGCGTAATAACCGCCGGCTCCGGTGTAGGCGCTATATACCGGCTCTGAACCGAACTTATCGCCTGTTCGACTTGATCGAAAAAGCTTGAGATGCTGGAAACCATCGTCTCTTTGGCGGCACTCAACATCTCCGAATCGATTCCCATTTCGGAGGCGAGATTATCGAAAAAGCCGTTTATCTTCTCAATTAACTTATCCTCGGCGTTATTCAAGTAGCTGTCGACCGTATCGAAAAACATGTTTATCAATTCGCCCGATGTCTGCGGCGAATCGACCAGCGCCTCGGTGCTACCCAGATACGATTGCAACTGTCCGGTTTGGTTGAGACTTTCGGCCTGGCTGTTGAACTGGCTCAACGTCCGAAGATTCATCCCGAAATCCTGGGTGTAACGCATGCTTAACTTGCGGGCGACATTGAGAAAGCCGTTGCGGTAGTTCTGATGGATACGGAAATTTGTCCGCAGGCTTTCGCGATAGAAAGTGGCGGCTTCAAGGCCCCGGCTTTTTGTCAGCGATGCTTCGAGGTTATCGTATTTCAGCTTTTCTTTGGCATTGACGGCCTGGCCGGTTAAATCCTGCCCATCCGCCGATTGATATTTTTCCTTTATAATCGCTTTCGCGTCCAGTTCGGCGTGAAGGCCGATATTCAGGTTCGAATAGGTGGTGGTGTCGATTTGGCCGTCTTTGGCATCCTCGGCAAAGGCGGTCACGACGCTCTGGAAATCGCTTAAGCTAAAAGCCATTTTCAGATTCAGTTTGGCCAGCGATTTGGAGCTCACAAGCTTATTTTGTGATTCGGGTTCAGCGGCTGGCGCCTCTTCCGTAGGGGTTTTTTCGGTGGTCGCTGGTGGCGTAGTCAGCCCGGCATGGTCGGCGTTAGCCTTTACGCTTTCGGGAGTGTAGGTGGCTTTTTCGGCTTGCGGCTGATCGGGATTGGTTGGCGAGATTTCGATTTTGTCGGTTGGCTTTGGTTCGACTGGCTGAATCGCTTTGGTTTCGGCGGTTTGCGTGGCGGCAGGCGTGGTGACAGCATTAGGTGTATTATTCAGGCCGTTATGTGAATCGCGATTGCCGATTTGGTAATAGTCATGAAATCTTAAACGACTGAAAACACTGAAAATATTAAAACTACCGAACATAATCCCCTCCTGTTGATGTACCTGTTATAATGTGTCGGAACATCGGCGATTTTGTGTATCGGATTTGTTACCGCCGGTGTTTCATTTTGAAACAGTGGGGGTGGGCTGGCAGATACGCTGTTTTGCGGCTTTGATGAGGGGTTGAAGGTTGAAATCCTTGCGGTTTCATCTAATATTAAGTAATATTCATTGTGGGCGGCGCGCGGCCTTGCGTGCCCCAGATAAATTATGGTAATACGTAACCGACTCGATGTTGCCGGTCCAGCTTTAGTTTTAGCGTTCGGTCAGTTCGTAGTCCCGTCCCCGACGGGGCGTGAACTGACCGTCGTGATCTAACGCGACAGGTCACGGGCTACGCCCTACGACCTGTCGCAACGCTAAATCAATCCATCAGTACATCCCCTTGACATCCGCCCCCAATATCCCTACAATCTCCCTATGGAAAACTACCGCCGCTTGGTCAATATAATGGCCCGCTTGCGCGGCCCCGATGGCTGCCCATGGGACAAAGCCCAGAATCACCAAACTCTCAAGCCGTACCTTGTCGAGGAGACATACGAGGTCATGGAGGCTATCGATACCGGCAATCCCGACAAACTGGCCGAGGAGTTGGGCGATCTGCTTTTGCAGATTGTGTTTCACTCGCAGATGGCCTCCGAGAAAGGCCAATTTACCGCCGATGATGTCTGCGGTAAGATCGCCGACAAGTTGGTGAAACGCCACCCTCATATTTTTTCCGATCAGGTCAAGCTCACCCCCGATGAGGTCCTGCATCGCTGGGAGGAAATCAAGCGCGACAACAACCTCAAGTATTCGGTGCTCGAGGGGATCCCGCGGGCGATGCCGGCTTTGCTTAAGGCTTATCGAATCCAGGAAAAGGTCGGCCGTTTGGGATTTGATTGGAAAAACGCCGGGGATGTGGTCGCCAAAATCAAAGAGGAAATCGCCGAATTCGAACAGGCGTTAGCCAGCGACGACAAAGACAAACTTTCCGGCGAACTGGGCGATTTACTTTTCACGATTGTGAATCTATCGCGCCATCTGGGGTTGCGCGCCGAGGAGGCGCTCGATCAGACCAATCAGAAATTTATCCGCCGTTTCCAATATATCGAACACAAATTAGCCGAACAGGGGAAAGCCCCCGCGCAAGTATCGCTGGAAGAGCTCGACGCGCTTTGGAACAAAGCGAAAACGCAGATAGAATAATTTATCAGAGCATTTATTTATTAAAGGCGATCCGCTTTTGGCGGGTCGCCTTTATGTTTTGTCTGTCCCGGCAGTTGTGGACAACTACCTACCACGAAAATAGCGGTCGGGTCACGCTTCGCTACGACCCGACCGAACGAAATAGTTTCGTCGTCTCTTTATTTCATCCTCACTTTCCAATAACAAAACGCGTACTCATAGGATTTCTTTTCCATCTGCATGCCCAACGGCATCCCCCAGCCATGGCCGGTCTTGCGTTCCATGTCAAGCAGAATGGGCGCATCGGATGATGTCGCGGCCTGCATCGCCGCCACCATCTTGCGCGGATGCATCGGATGAGTTCGCCAGTCAACCTCGCCGCTCTGGAACAACACCGCCGGATAGGCAGTCCCTTTCTTTACATTGTGATAAGGCGAATAAGCCAATATATAGGGCAATTGCAGGGCGTTTTCCGAACTGCCGTATTCGGGAATCCAGAAACGAGCGATATTGAACAGATGGTATCGTACCATATCCAGAAGCGGGGCGCCACATAGCACGGCCTTGAACAACTCCGGCCGTTGCACCATCACTGCGCCCACCAGCAAGCCGCCGTTTGATCCACCTGATATCGCCAGTTTTTTCGGATTAGTATATTTGTTATCAATCAGCCATTGCGCCGCCGCGATAAAGTCATCGAATACGTTTTGTTTTTTGTCGAGCATGCCTGCCCGATGCCAGGCCTCGCCATATTCGCCGCCGCCGCGAAGGTTCGGCAGAGCATAGACGCCGCCCATATCGAGCCAGACACATAATGTTGATGAGAAATATGGCGTCTCGTTAGATGTAAACCCGCCATAACCATAAAGCATTGTCGGGTTGTTGCCATCAAGCGCGATACCCTTTTTATTTACAATGAACATCGAAACAGGCGTGTCATCTTTTGATTTATACCAAACCTGTTTGGCCTGGTAATCGTCGGGATTTACTTTTACGGGATACTGAAAATATCTGCTTAATTCGTTCTTTTCGAAATCGTAACGGAAAACCGGTCCCGGGCAAGTAAACGACTGATAGAATACGAACATCTCCGGATCGTTCCAACGTCCCGAAAGCGTACCGACCGTCCCCAGCGGCGGAAGATTTATCTCTTGCTCGAACACGCCCTCCAGCGAGAATATTTTAACGGCCGAACAGGCGTTATGAAGGTATTTTATGACCAGCCGATGATTGATAATTGCGAATTCCTCAATTATATCATCGCTCTCTGGAATGATTATTTTCCAGTTGGCTTTATCGGGGGCGTGCAAATTCACGGCGATAATTTGATATTTCGACGCCCCCTCGTTGGTCATCAGAAAAAGCACGCTATCGATTATATCGCCGGTATAGCGATAATTGAATCCCGACACTATCGGCTTAAATCCATCGGGCTTTGTCAAGTCTTTATAGTAAACTTCATTGCCGCTGCTTGAACCATAGAATGCGGTTACTATCAAAAATCTGTTATCTCTGGATAATTGCGCCCCAATTCCAAGCTCTTTGATGTCCGGTCGCTCATAAATAAGTTTATCCTGCGATGAGTTGTCTCCCAGATGATGGAAATAAATTTTCTCGAAATAGTTTTCATCCCCGTCGGGAACCGAGCCCTTTGCAGGCATCTTCGAATAATAAAATCCCGAATTATCTTTCAACCAGGCAACCGTGGGATATGATATGTCATCAAAATACTCCGGAAGGTCGCTGCCGTTTACAACATCGCGGATACGCATCCTGCCGCGTTCCTGCCCTTTTTCGGAACGTCCATAGGCGACATAGTTGCCGTCCTCAGAGGGAATCCAGTAATCCATGGCATCGACGCCATCGGCGGTCCAGGAATTCGGATCGATAACTATCTGAAAAGCAGTGTCGCTTAAACTGGTTTTAGCGCACAGGACATCCTGATTTTGCAGGCCATCGTTTTTGGTGAAGAAATATCTGTTGTCGCATTTTATCGGCGTGGATTGCTTTGAGTAATTCCAAAGCGTTTGGAACCGCGCCTTGATCTTAGCTCGCTGGGGAATATTATCCAGATACGATCTTGTCAGCGCGTTTTGTTCATCGGTCCATTTCTGCACATCGGCGCTATCGGTATATTCCAGCCAGCGATAAGGATCGGGGATGATATGCCCGAACAGCGTATCTACCACATCGACGGTTTTCGAAATCGGATAATGCGGCTTGCCCTTGGGCATTTCAGCGGCTAACCCCATAACTGTTAAAGCCGCGAATATCGCGACTGATGATATCAACTTGAGATATTTTTCCATATTCATTAACGCCTTCTTCTCCCTGATAAAATATTCCCATAATTCATTTTCAATGATTGCAGTTCATTAATAAATCATCTAATCTTACAATGATTATCCGGCCGGAATGTTTCTATGATTATCTGAATTGATATCAATTCCGGTTTTCAATCAATTTCCGGCAGTCTCTTCAAGCTCCAATAATGCTTCCGGCACCATCCGTAAAATATCTCCGGCGATCATTCCGCGCCGGCCCAGTTCGCCAGCCGCCAAATCGCCAGCCAGTCCGTGCGCGAACGTGGCCAGAATCGCCGCCCTCTCGGAATTTACGCCTTGTGCCATAAATCCCGCAATCAACCCGGTTGAAACGTCGCCCGACCCGGCCGTCGCCATACCATCGTTGCCGGAATGGTTGATATAGATTTCCCCCGATTCCAGCGCCACTATCGAGGGCGCCCCTTTGAGTATAAGCGTCAGCCGATAATCTTTCGCGAATGATTTGGCTAATTCGAACCGGTTTTTGGTAATTTCCTCTATGGATAATTTGGTCAATCGCCCAAATTCCCCATAGTGAGGCGATATCACCAGCGGTCCCTTGTGTTCCTTAAGCGCGCTGATATCTCTGGCGATTATATTAAGTCCGTCAGCATCGATAACTGCCGGCTTTTCAATCTGCCGAACTAGACGATTTACCAATTCAACCGTTTCGTGATGCATCCCGATTCCCGGGCCGATTGCCAGCGCATCCGCCCAATTTATTTGCTGGCGGATTTCCCCCATGCCGCGAATTGCCAGATGGCCGCCTTTCCTGACATCGGGTAACGGTTTGGTTATGACTTCGGTAACCTTGGTTTCCATAATTGCGTTAAGCGATTCGGGGATTCCCAATATCACCAAACCGGTTCCGCACCTAAGCGCCGTCAAACTTGTTAGGGCCGCTGCGCCAGTGTAACCAACAGACCCTGCCAACACGAACAGCTTGCCATAGTCCCCTTTATGCGATTCGGGATTGCGAGGCGGAAGATATGATGCCGCTTGATTTTCTGTAATCAAGAATGTACCGATATCTTTATCTAATCCCGAAGGGAAACCAATATCGATTATTTCAAGATGGCCGCAATAAGCTTTGCCAGGGAAAATTGCCTGTCCAATTTTCGGAAGCCCGAATGTAACCGTGAGATTAGCTTTCACGGTCGGGTTTGAAACTTGTCCGGTGGCGCCATCCAACCCAGATGGGCAATCTATGGCCACGACAATTTTATTGGCAGCGTTAATCCTCTCGATAATACCGCTAATTGGTTCTTTAATATCACCGGAAAAACCGGTGCCGAAAATGGCATCGACAATTAGCCAGGTATGGGCGGGAATTTCAAACGGTCCGAAGTCTGAAAGCTGACGAATCGAAATCCCCAGCTTCTCCGCCTTAACCAGATTAACTTTCGCATCTCCTTTAACATCTGATTTATTGCCCAAAAGGATCGCCTGTACATCGGCGCCGTTTTGTTTCAACAAGCGGGCAACCACGAATCCATCCCCGCCATTATTTCCCTTGCCGCAAAATACGACTACGGATTTCCCTTCGACTTCGCCATAGTGGCGGACAATCATCTCATAAGCGCCATGACCGGCGTTTTCCATCAAGGTAAGGCCGGGGATTCCCATCTCCTGGATAGCCTTGCGGTCGATTTCCTGCATTTGCGATGGCGTGCAAATTTTCATATTAGCCTAAGTTAACCTAACCAAATGTAAAATTGCAATATTATTGTATCGGCATGTAATCAAGATTTGTTTTTCAGGCTTTCTATCTTTTTTACATATTCAGCGATATCGAATTTGCGTCTTAAACCGGCATCATTCATAAAGCGGATATTCCCGAAAATTGGCCGCCTGGCCCAGGGGCGGTCATGCTTACCGAAACACCAGGCAACTCCCGCGTAGCCGTTGGGGTCGCGCCCGTCCAATTCGTACTTGTCGTTCAAATAAACCGCAACGTCATATGCCTCCCGCGGAGAACGGCTCCACTCCAGAATCTTCTTGCCCCAGTACATTCTCATATAGCCATGCATCTTGCCGGTGATAAGCATTTCGGTTTGGGCCGCGTTCCAATAAGGATCGTGGGTCTTAGACCTTTCAAGTTCGGACCTGGTGTAAAGGTAAGGTCGTTTTTCATCGGAATGTCGTTCTAGCGAATGGCGACACCAATCAGGTAAGCCCGCGTAATTGTCATAATCAAAATTGTAGTAAACGAAATTTATTGCGAGTTCGCGACGGATAATCAATTCCTCCAAAAACACCGCGGAGTATTTCTTTGTCCGTTTCAATGTTTCTATAGCAATATACAAGGGCGATATCTGGCCAAAATGAAGATAAGGGCTCAGGCCGGAAAGACCGTCAGCGGATGGGTCATTCTTTAACCTGTCATAAGCCTTTATCTTGCGATTTAGAAAAATGTCGAGCCGCCTTTTGGCCTCGCCTGACCCCCCCTTATAAAACGTCGATGGCGCCACCGAATTATCGATTTCAAGTTTGTCAAGGATACTACCCACATTGTCGATTTTCAGCGAATGCAGATTCAGTCCAAGCGAATCGCGCCTGAGAGGCGTTCGCCTTAGCGGTATCATATAATGGCTTAGCAGACGATTTATTTTCGGCCTGATTGTGGCCGCCGAATACTCCTCCTTTGATGACGCTTGCTCAACCGGAACAATTATGTCGCTTTCGACCTGAATTATCGAACATTCGATTTTATCGGCAACTTCGGCTCGCCAACGTCGCTGAATCCGCGTATAGCCGCAGTCGGTAACTAACAGGCAAGCATTGCCGCATAGCTCGGTCAAGACATCCAACGGATTGCCCGACCTGGTTACAAGCTTTATTCCCCGGTTAGCTAATGCCGCCAGCGTTTCTTTGAGCCCTTCCAGCATAAACGCGTAATGGCGACGATTCGCGCTGGGATAGTTCGGAATAAGCACAAATACTACCACTATCGGCCTGCCCATTTCGTTAGCCCGCGCTATCGCGTATTCAAGGGCGTGATTATATTCCTCCCGTTGCGATGCCTGCATCCAGTAAAGAATATACTTGCCGTTTTTGGGCGGTTTATTGTTTAAAAACGATATTCGAGTTGGTTGGATACTCACAACTTTTAACCGGGCAATTCGCCGAATCTTTCAGCCAAATATTTTTTACGAAAATCAAAGATGTATTCGAGCTTTTTACGCACAAACAGCCGATTGGCAAACCTGCCGATGTATCCATAGGGAATCGCATAATGAATTACATCCCGCATCTCGATACCGCCATCAATTGGCTTGAAATGATGCTGATGGTTCCACAGACGATATGGGCCGATAAGCTGGCTGTCGCAGAAAAATTCCGGTTCGCGCACCTGGGTAATTTCAGTAACCCAATTTACTTTAAGATTCATCACTGGGCGCACAGTATACGTGATAATCTGCCCGGCATACATCCGTTTTGGCAATTCGGATATTATATTAAAACCCATTTCTGGAGGGGTAATTAGGGAGAGATTGCCGGGATTTGAAAAAAATTCCCAAGCGGCATCGGGTGATATTTTCAAGCGCTGGACTCTATCCAGTAAATATACTCTCATTTTAAAAATCCCGTCCCTTACCCGAATCGCTTGCCTGAATTAATTCTTCCGGGTATGGCTCAAAATATGTTTGTTCGACCAGATATTCCTGTCCAAATCGAGCGATCCAGGAATGAATAATCCCAACCGGCACGCTTAAAGGGATTTTGCCCTCGCGATATTTATCAACCGTTTTTAAGAAATGCGATTTTTCAGCGGTTTTTAACCCTGTCTTAAAATATCCCAGCGCGTGAGTCAAAACATTGATATTAGAACTGACCCTGGGAATCGTTGCCAGCGCCTTTCTAAGATGAACCCCGTATTCGGAGAATACGAAATCTATCCGTTTCTTTTCGTGATTAGCTACAATCCGTCCCAAAATTCGCATCTCTTTTTGATTGTACGCCATCAGTAACAACTTATTTGATTTCTGAAACTCGACCAGGGCCGCCATAGATTTATCCAGCTTTCGCCAGGATGCCAGCGTGAAAATCCGGGTTAAGAAATGCTCTCTAATCCGAAAATTGGTCAGCCGCCCTTCATCTTCGACGGGCAAATCCGGATATCTATCGATTACCGCTTGCCCGAAAAACCCGGCTCCTTTGCCGGTTACCGGAGCTTTATCAATTCCCCCATAAATTTTAACATCCTTGATACCGCAAGATGGAGACCGGCTTTTAAGAATAAAACCATCGACTTCATCCAGCGATTCCAAATGGCCCCGAGTAAATTTGTTCATTTGCTCGGAAAAATCCTTACCGGTTGCCAACTGATATAAAATCGGCTTATCCTTTATCCGGACAACTCGTATCGGTTCGCGCGGAATCCCCAAGCCGATTTCAAACTCCGGGCATATCGGTCTGAATTCAACGAAGGGAATCAACTGCCGCACGAAATCATCTTTGATAACCAAACCGTTCCAGCGGCAGGCGGCGAATTCAATACATTTGCTTGAAACAACTATCGGTTTTGTAAAACAACGTTTTACCATATCATTACAGTAATATTATATATGGTTAACAGCGCGATTTACAAGAACTATACCATCGAGGTCAGGAAATTAAAACTAAGGCGTTTCTGGCGGCCAAATGGTAACCATGCAGGCGCCGCCCAGGTCCGAATCTTTCGCCAGAATAGTGCCCCCATGACTTTGTACTATCCGCTGTGTAATCGCCAACCCCAAACCAACACCGCCCGATTCGCGACTGCGGCTATCTTCCAAACGGGCAAACGGCTTGAATACTCGTTCTCGTTCGGTTTCTGGGATTCCCGGCCCATCATCGCAGACTTCGATTATGATATCACGATTTTCCTGTCGGTATTTTACTATTACTTTAGATTTGGCGAAACGAAGCGCGTTTAACAGGAGATTCTGCATCGCTCGCTTAAATAAAACCGGATCGGCCTTTATCGAAACATCATTTTCTGTTTCACCGTTGATTTGTCGGGTTATTTTCGGTTCGAATTTATCCAGTTTTCCCAGCACTTCCTCCAGAACCACTCTTAGATTGAACAACTGCTTGTTTACAAGCCCCGAATCTGAAAAACGATGATAATCCAGTAGCTCGTCAACCAAAGATTCAATTTCGGTAGTCTCATCATCCAAATCGGCGATTCCCTCGGCAATCCGCTCCGCTGGCATTCCGGCGAGTTTCTCGGTTATAAATCGCATTCGGGCAATCGGCGTTTTCAATTCGTGCGAAACCGCTTGAAGTAACTGTCGTTCCTGCTCAATCAATCGTTGAATCCGTTCGGCCATCTGATTGAACTGCCGCCCCACGCTTCCAACGGCGTCCCGCGATCTGATATCCGTACGCCAATCAAGCTTTCCGCCGCCAAATTGCTGAGCCGCGATTTCCAGTTTACGAAGGTTTCTGATTGTGGGGGCGATTATTAAAAATACGCCTATAAAAACTATTATCAGCGTTATAGAAATATAAATTAAAAGGATTTTGGTATCCGGACCCGGCCTCCTGAATTCTTGTTCGATACGCAATGCTTTTTGAATTTCGGGAATGGCAATATACATTTTAAAAGGTTCGTGAGGGAAATTTCCGCCCGGCGGCGGCTCCCCAGGTTGAAACGCGTTTGGAGGAATTCTCGGATCGTCCAAATTCAGTAATGTAAGATTGAATTGGGTTAGCTGTCCCAGAGAGTCGAGCTTGTTTTCAATGTCGGATTCCGAATGATTAGCGATACTTCTTTTAATTAAATCGATTTTACTATGTAGAGGTACCGGCCGGCGCCATTTGTCGGGTTAAAATTGGAATAATATTGTGGGAAGATATAACGCGATTACCAGTATGACAATAACGCCGATAAAGATTTTCAGATATAATCGACTCATGAATTAACCGCGAGTAAATATCCCTGACTTCTAACCGACTTTATCCATTGCGGATTTTTCACATCATCGCCTAATTTTTTCCGAAGGCGAGATACGCCCAAATCGACCGAGCGATCCTGGCCGTCCCATTCGTAACCGTGCATCGCCAGGCTGATTTGATCGCGTGTCAAGACTGATCCGGCATTCTGCACGAACAGGTACAGAAGCTGATACTCCGAAGTTGTCAGGTCAAGCGATTTGCCATTGATGTGTACTCTTCTACCGATTGCATCGATATTAAAGGGACCACATTTAAGATAGCGCGATGTTTCTTCGTGATATTGGAATCGTTTTAATAGAGCGTTGATCCTCGCCAATAATATCTGCGGCCGCACCGGTTTGGCCAGGTAATCATCGGCCCCATTTTCGAATCCGGCCAGTTCATCCGATTCGCCGCCGCGGGCGGTTAGAATCAGTATAGGGCGATGGTATTGCGGACGAACCCGGGCGCAAACTGTTAAACCATCCAACCCTGGAAGCATGATATCGAGAATCGCGATATCCGGATTTTCCCGAAGAATCCGCTCGACCGCCGTATCTCCTCGATACTCAACGCCAATTTCGAATCCTTGATTTTCTAAAAACTCTTTAATCAATCCAGCTAATTTAACATCATCCTCTACCAACAAGATTCGGTTGTTGTTTTGACTCATAATTCCCGACCGTCCTGAACATTCGTTTTTATTTGGCTTTAGCGCCTAATCGGTTTGCGTTAAGCCTTCACTTTTTAAATTTTGGGAAGGAATTCCTCATCTTAATATTTCTCTTATCTTTGACACATAGATTATATAAAAAGTAAAATGCCGGTCAGGGCATCATAACGCTGACCGGCATCCGGGTTATGTGAGGAGATTGACGGTGGAATTAAGATTCCCCATAATCAGATTTGAGTACTCGTTGATTATCGACTGGCTTAAACTGCCGCCTTCGACATCTTCAAGAGCCTCAAGAAGATACGACGCGGCATCGTTAGAGTCTGGCTGATTTTGGCCCATCATGATTTGCATCTGGGCTTGCATCTGCTGCCGCCTTTTTGTTTCAGTCGCGACGAATTCTTCTTTGCTGATTTTTCCATCGCCATCGGTATCGGTCTCGGAGAACATCTTATCGATATCGGGAGTTTGACCGCCGTGAGCGGGCATTTTCTCCATGAACGATTTCATTTCATCCTTGGTAATTGAACCATCGCCGTTAATATCCATATCGCCGAACATCTTCTCCGGATCTGGCGGCTCTCCCGGACCCATTCCTTGCGGCGGCGCCGGCGGCTTGGCGGCCAAGAATTCATCCTGACTGATTGCGCCGTCGCCGTCGGTATCGATTTCGGCGAACATCTGGGAGATATCGATAGCGTCGCCATCCTGATTAGAAATCTGCTCCGAGAACGACTGCATTTCTGTTCTGTCGATAGAGCCATCGCCGTTGGAATCTATTTTAGCGAACATTTCTTCCGGTTTCGGTCTGGCGGAAGTCATGTTCAGTTGTCCCATCAAGCTGTTGCTGCTGTTAATTCCGTTTATCATAATTCACCTCCTTTCACATCCTTCTCGATTTTATCATTTACTTTTTTCGCTGCTGATATATCAGAGTCCTCTTCACTTTCTGTTCCTCTAATTCGGGCGCGGCAATAAATAGTTCACGCTTCATAAGCCCGTTTTGTGTATCAAATTGTATCTGTATCAAATTTTACATATTAGCGCTAAACCAGCGATTCGTCATAGGTGTCTAAAGGCCGGAAAGAAAGAAAATGACAATGAATTCGGGCGCAGATAATGACAACTATATTTTACCAAGAATATTTTCAAAATTCACATATCAAATCAAAGGAATAACCATGGAAGTCAAACCGAAAATCATCAAGCTGATTCCGCTGTTGATACTAGCGGCCGCCGGTTTCACGTTCGGGAAAACAATCGAGGTGCCTTCGCCATATGTTACCCAGGCGCCCGTTCTTGATGGCCAAACCACCGACTGGCCCGATCAGTCATCGACCTTTATCAAGGAAAAAGATGTGCTGGTGCGGCTCTGCAACGATTCACAAAACGTCTATGTCATGCTGGGGTTTCGTAAGGCTCAATGGGCTGGGGTTATCAAGCATAGTGGCCTGACCATAATACTTGACCCGCAGGCCAAAAATAAAGATGCCTTTACCTTGAGACTTGTCGATGGCCCACCCGTTGAGCAAATCAAAGAATTGCTGGGTAAGGACTCGACTATTGGGGAGCGGGACATGGGCCGGATACCGCCTAACATGGGAGAACGCCCTAACGAAACGGGCGATCGCATGCGAGAACGCGATAGACAACCCGAAAGGGAGTTCATCTGCTCTAAAAAAGGGTATCTGATTGATAAGCCTATTCCCACGGATGGCAGTCAGGGGCCTGCCGCCGGATTCGGATTGGAGAGCGGCTTTTTTGCTTATGAATTTAAAATTCCCCTGGGTGAAAGCTCCGTGCGGTTTTATGCGCTTGGCGCAAAACCCGGACAAAAAATCAGCGTTGGTCTGGTCTGGGGCGATACGGATAAGAGCAAGAGGGGCGGCGGTCGTGTTTCAATGGGGGGCGATGAAGGTGGACCTCCTGGCGGAGGCGGTGGTGGCGGTATGCCGGGCGGGGGCCGGGGCGGGCGGGGCGGTGGTATGGGTGGACCTCCCGGCAGCCCTGGCGGTAAATCCGGCATGCCCGAAAAGCAGGAGATCTGGCTGAAAGCGCAGTTATCCTTACCCGAAAGCGCGCTAAGTAAATAATATATTTTCTGTTCGGTCAGTTCGTAGGTCCGGCAACTGCTGGAGACGTGAACCGACTACCTACTATAATAACAAGCGACAGGTCACGCCCCGTTCATAATGGGGGCCACGACCTGTCGCAACATTAAAACCTTACTTCAACAATGTCACGGGTATCGTCTGGCAATCCTTTTCACCCGATGCCCGCACGTAATATCTTCCCGATACCGCCGCGCTGCCATCGCCGCAGTTGCCATCCCAGCGTACCGTATGCATCCCCGCCGCGAATTCTCTATCGGCCAAAGTCGTAACCGCCCGCCCCAGAATATCGTAAACCGTAATTGTCACCCGTTCCTGTTTCGGTACCATAAAATTAATCATGGTCGCCGAATTAAACGGATTGGGATAATTGCTCAGAAGTTCAATCGCTTTCGGTGTAGGCGAATCGCTATCGTCAATAGCGCTGGCGGCCGGACATTCGAAAATAAGCAGATTATGATAATTGGCGACGATAATATAATGGTCCTTCACTGCCACCGCCTGCGGATAGTCAAGCTCTCTCGAATAGCCGATACATTGGGGCAGTCCGCGATTACTGATATCATAAACAAGCAGGCCGACCGAATCGCCGACTATGTAAGCGTAATCGCCTTCGATATCGACCCCGCGCAGATGTCTGAATTGATTGTTCAACAACGTCAGCTCCATCGCTGGGATCCAGGGAGTGAAAGAATCAAGGCTGAATATCCAGAACTTGTGATCGCTCACGACATAAAGCCAATTCCCCTCGACTTTCATATCGCGGCATGCCTCCTGTAGAGGATAGCGCCCGACCATCGTGGGACTGGCCGGATCGGAAATATCGAGCGCGAACAGCCGGAAATTACGATCTTGCATAAACACGTAACTGCCGGATGAAACGATTTTCGCGTAAGCCATTTCCTGGGCGTAATAACCTACTTGTTGGATATAATCCGGGTACGTCACATCGAAAATTTCCGCCCCGTTGAGATGTGTCACGCAGGCATAACGAAGACCATTCTCGACAATCGCAACTCCAAAGAAGCTGCGATTGTATTCATAGGAAACACTGGCTAAAAAACGGAAATTATCGGCGTCCGAGATATTAACCAATCGTAATGGTACCTGGCTTATCTGGGTGATATAGGCCGTATTTCCGGCCAGGGCGAAATCGCAGAATTCTTCTCGTAATTCGTAATAATCGGTGGCAACCGGATGAGCCGGATCGCTTATGTTAAAAGCTTCCAACTTGTAATTTTCGTGGACATAAGCGAAATCCCCCTGAATTTTAACATCATAATCGCGGCCGAATCGATTGTATTCGTATACTTCGTGCGGATTATACGGGTCTTCGGCGCTGATAATCCGCAAACCGTGATTGTAATCCGCGGCATATATCTGCGTGCCGTTGACTTCGAAATGAACCAGGTCTTCTGGCGGATCGTAAATCCCGGTTACGAACGGCGCTGTCGGATTGCTGATATCGATTACCGCCAGCGGACATTCGGGACTTCCGTATGACATATAGGCATAATTGGCCTGAATTTTCACCCTGAACGCGAACGATAGCGATTCGATACTGGCTACTTGCTGCAGCGTGGTTAAATCGATAACCAAAAATCCAAGACCGCCATCGGCAAGATAGGCATAACTCCCCGAAACCGCCACGCCGTGGATTAGTTCACTATTACCGACATTATAGGTGTTCACCAGCACCGGTGAATCGATATCCGCTATATTATAAATCCTCATGTCTCCATCATGGCAGGCGACATACATCGTATCATTTTTGAAATCCACGTCGTTGGCCATGCTGATATCGGCGCTGCTCCAGACCGCCGTGACATTGGCTGGATTGCTGATATCGAAAATCGATAAACCGCTGCCTGTGCAACAGGTAAAAACATGTTGGCCATTCACTCGTATAGTATTAAAATCGGAATATCCCATAGGAATTATCTGGCTTAATATCGGATTGTATGGATCCGCGATATTGACTACATGTATACCGTCGTTGTTGCATCCCACGAAAGCATAATCCCCTGCTATGTCGATAGCCATAGCCGCCGGGCAGGCGTATTGGCCGAAATCGGCCAAACCCGGCTCGAGAGCGTTGGGACTGCCGGCAATCCGAAGGCCATCATTACCGCAAGCGATATAGAAAAAGTGATTGCGATACGCCAAATCCTGAACGCCATCGCGCCAGCTGTGATTAAATTCGTTCACGAGGTTGACATTCCAACTTCCTTGAGCCAATACTAATCCCGCCAACAGGCACACAAACAGCGCGATTAACATTGCGTTACATTTGCCATTCATGATTACCTCCATCGTCTTTTACGAGCAATTTTTACCCAATCACCAATTAAGCGAGTCGGTTTGCTTCTCACCCTGCCTAATGCGGAGGCGTTAAAATAGCGGTGCTTTTACAAATCCTGCGATACCCTGGCTAACTTAATGCTATAATATATACTAATATTTAATTCGGATTGCTGCAATTATTATATTACAAAAAAATCCATAATTCCAGAATATCGACCAATTTTGGTTGACATCGCCAAACCGATTTATAATATTGCAAAGTTGTGTTGGATAATAATGCTTAGCGATAGAGGATACCGATGAAAGGTCTTAAACCAGAAGAAATAAAGGTAATTGTCGCCACCGACTGCGGCTCGACTACAACCAAAGCCATCCTAATTGAATACAAGGATGGCGAATACCGCCTGATGGTCCGCGGCGAAGCCCCCACCACTGTCGAAGCGCCATTCGAGGATGTCACCATGGGCGTGCTCAATGCTATCGGGGAAGTCGAAGAGCTCTCCGGCCGTAAAATCCTGGATGAGAACAACAAGATTATCAGCCCGGCCAAAGGCAATGTCGGCACCGATATTTATATCTCCACATCATCGGCAGGCGGCGGCCTTCAGATGATGGTGGCTGGCGTGGTTCGATCGATGACTGCCGAATCGGCCGAAAGAGCCGCTTTAGGCGCCGGCGCGATTGTCATGGATGTGATAGCATCCAACGACAAACGCCTGCCCCACGAACAAATCGAACGTATCCGCCACCTGCGCCCCGACATGATTCTGCTCTCCGGCGGTATCGATGGCGGCACAACCACCCACGTGGTCGAACTTGCCGAACTTATCTCGGCGGCCGATCCCAAACCCCGCCTTGGTTCCGGTTACAATCTGCCGGTTATTTATGCCGGTAATGTCGATGCTCGCGGCGCGGTCAAGGAAACTCTCGAAAACAAAACTGCTCTCGATATAGTCGATAACCTTCGCCCAGTACTCGAACGCGAAAATCTGCTACCCGCCCGCGAAAAAATCCACGATCTGTTCATGGAGCACGTTATGGCCCAGGCCCCTGGCTATTCTAAACTGATGACCTGGACTGATGCCCCAATCATGCCGACTCCCGGAGCGGTCGGCCTTATCATGAAAACCATCTCCGATATCGAAAATATCGAAGTTGTCGGCGTGGATATCGGCGGCGCGACAACTGACATCTTCAGCGTATTCCGCCCTGATGGCAAAGAGGGCATATTTAACCGCACCGTCTCCGCCAACCTCGGCATGAGCTACTCGGTATCCAACGTGTTTGCCGAAGCTACCCTACCCAATGTCATGCGCTGGGTGCCTTTCGACATGGACGAACGCGATTTGCGTAACCGCGTCAAAAACAAAATGATTCGCCCTACCACTATCCCGCAGATGATGGAAGAATTGATATTCGAACAGGCTATCGCCAAGGAAGCTCTACGGTTGGCCTTTATCCAGCATAAATCGTTCGCCACAGTGCTCAAAGGCGTACAGCAACAGCGCACTATCGCCGATGCTTTCGAACAGACAAGCTCTGGCGCCACTTTAGTCAACATGATGACCCTCGACATGTTGGTCGGTTCCGGCGGCGTTCTCTCACACGCGCCGCGCCGCCAACAGGCCGCCATGATGCTTATCGATGCGTTCCTGCCTGAAGGTATCACCCGTTTATCCGTTGATTCGATTTTCATGATGCCGCAGCTTGGCGTGCTTTCGGTATTGCACCAGAAAGCGGCTACCGAAGTGTTCAACAAGGATTGCTTGATTCACTTGGGCTCTTGCGTCGCCCCGGTCGGCGATGCCAAAGAAGGCAAAGAGATGATGACCTACAAAATCGAATTGCCAGATGGCAAAACCGAAGAAGGCAAAATCATGTTCGGCCAGATGAAACTGATCAAGCTCGGCCTGGACAATAAAGGCAATCCCGCCAAAGCCAAGATTAGTGTCGAACCCGGCCGTGGCCTGGATTTGGGCAAGGGCAAAAATGTCAAGGTCGAAGGGATGGTCTCCGGCGGCGTAGTCGGCGTTATTCTGGATGGCCGCGGTCGTCCGTTTACGCTTCCCACCGATGCCGCCACGCGCGTGGCCAAACTCAAAGAGTGGATGCTTGAACTCGACGCCTATCCTAAAGAGGGCCTCGAGCACATAAAGAAGAAATATTAAAATACATCTGTCATGTCCGGCAACTACCGGACATCCGTCCCGGAAATCTCAACCGCCATTGTGGGAAACTACAGCGGCGGTTTTTTTAGGTTTGGCCAGTTCGTAGAACCGGCAGTAGCCGGGGCGCAAACCGGCTGGGATTACAGTGTCAGGTCACGGGCATAGCCCTACGACCTGACACAACGAAAACAAATCCCAAACTAAATGGCCATGGAAAAGATGTTAAAACGAAGTGGAAATTTAATAAAATTTGCGCGTTATCCAGCGATATTTTATCAAACCGAAAGGATATATTCATTGAAATATCACCCACCAACAATAATAGACACAACGAGGCAGTATTTCCGGTTTGCTTACCCATTTCACCTAACCGCTTCAAGGCAAAAGCAATACAAGATTTTGTCAAGTAGAGGAAAACGTGAATTCTCGGTGAAAAATCACCCCTTAATTAGATTAGAATAGAATAAATAAGATTATGCTTTCTTCACGAAATCAAGGAATGGAAAACCAGGTATAAATCAGGTTTTTGTGCCTCAGGATAGAGTCCGGCGGTTGCCGGACGATATCCTGAGGCCGTATCTATCCCTCAGGATGTCGCGTGCCCGCTTCCATCCTGAGGGACGTGAAACGGGTAATAATCTATTGCTGTAATGATACTGCCGCTTCTGTTGGTAATTGCCCGTACGCTCCCCAGATGGTCGTTGTGATAGATTTGTCTTAAGATCCGGCCTTCCACATGCCAACGGTCATGGATTACCAGTTTACCTCGAAGCCTAAACGACTTTATCGAGATTGTCGCCTAATCTTACTCAAACTTCTCCGATTTTTAAGCGCTTGCCTTTTTATTTCGGAATCTTATAATACCCCGGATTTAGTTCTATTTATAAATAAGATTGGTTGATCAATTCACCTGATCATAGGATTTATCCTAAATTGAGTAAAACTGAAATCGAATCAAAACCCGTCTGTTACCACTGCGGCCTGCCCTGTATCGATGATCTCGTGCGGCAGGACGATAAAAGTTTCTGCTGCAATGGCTGCCTTACGGTTTACAATATCCCGTCCAAAGCCAACCTGGTCGCCTATTACGAAAAAAACCAGGCTCCGGGCGTACGACCGGCGGCGCTATCGGACAATCGATTCGAATATTTAGATAATCCCGAAATAGTTGAAAAGCTGCTCGATTATGCCGATGAGAATCGCGCCAAAGTGACTCTGTTAGTACCACAAATACATTGCGCTTCATGTATCTGGCTGCTGGAACATCTGTTTCTGCTTGATTCGGGAATCTCGAGGTCAACTGCCAGTCTTCCCCAAAGAAAGTTGACTATTTACTATGACAAAAAAACGACCACCTTGCGCAAAATAATAGAGCTTCTGGCCAGCCTCGGCTATGAACCGCCCTTGACACTGGATTCGGGAAATAAAAGCCAGGCGCGCAACCCCAACTGGGGATTGTACGCCAAAATCGGAATCGCGGGATTCGCTTTCGCCAATATTATGTTGTTCAGTTTCCCCGAATATCTGTCGCGAAGCGGCGTGGGCGATATGCGGCTATCGACTACGTTTCGTTATGCAAGTTTGATATTATCTTTGCCGGTGCTTTTTTATTCGGCAAGCGATTATTTCAAGTTCGCCTGGATAGGTTTACGCAAACGGTTCATGAATATCAATATCCCGTTAGCGCTGGGTATCGGGATGTTATTTATTCGCAGCCTTTATGATATTATTACCGGTTACAGTTCGGGATACCTTGATTCGTTCGCGGGTTTGGTGTTTTTCCTGCTTCTGGGAAGACTATTTCAGCAAAAATCGTATGAACGATTATCGTTCGATCGCGATTATCGGTCGTATTTCCCGATATCATGCGTTAAAAAAACCGCCAATGGCGAAATCACAGTCCCTTTAACGCGCCTTCGCCCAGGCGATAGATTGGTGGTCCGCAATCACGAACTGGTGCCCGCCGATTCGATATTGATAAACGGGAAGGCTTCGATAGATTACTCGTTCGTGACCGGCGAATCGCAACCGCAGGAATTACAATCCGGACAGAAAGTGTACGCGGGTGGCCGCCAGATAGGCGGCGCGATTGAGCTTGAAGTTATTTCCGAAGTGTCCGAAAGCTATTTGATATCGCCCTGGAGCGACCAACGAATATCATCCCGGGCGAAACAAAATTCCATAAAATTAGTTAACATTTTCAGCAAGTATTTTACGGCGGCGGTCTTGGCAATAGCGGCGTTAGCGGCAGTATTTTGGTTCTGGCATGACCAATCAAAAGCCGCCCTGGTAGTAACATCGGTGCTGGTGGTAGCCTGCCCCTGCGCCGTGGCCCTGGCCGGCCCATTTGTGTTAGGCACAGCGACTCGTATCTGGGGAGATAACAGGTTTTTTGTGCGAAACGCCGATGTAATCGAAGAGCTGTTTCGGATCGATAAAATCGTATTCGATAAAACCGGCACTCTCACCAAGCCCGGGAATCAATCAATATCGTGGCAGGGCGATTTTTCGCAAAAGGATATCGCGCTTGTTTTATCGCTGGCTCGTCAGAGTACCCACCCGGCCAGCCGAACCATCGCGCAATATGCTGGACAGGTGACCCTTTCGGACGTAACGGATTATAAGGAAATTCCCGGCAAAGGGATTAGCGGTAAAGTCGATGGTCATCTGGTGGAAATCGGTTCGAGCAGTTGGCTTGACAAGTCAGCGAACAAAAACGAAAAAAGCGAAAGCGGCAATTCGTATGTGGCAATTGATAGTAATCTGAGGGGATATTTCAAATTCGGCAGCGAATACCGCGAGGAGCTGGAGAACACCCTAAAAGAGCTAAGCGCCAGACATGAATTGATTGTTCTCACAGGCGATAACGTTTCGGTCGCCAATAGCCTGAAATCATTTGTTGGCGAGAAGACATCGATACTGGCGGAGCAATCGCCGCACGATAAGCTGGAATACATCAGCGAATCGATAAAGAGCGGGAAGCGGACGGTTATGGTCGGCGACGGCCTAAACGATTCGGGGGCATTGCGAGCCGCGACTGTTGGGATAGCAGTCACCGAAGATATTTCGGCTTTCGCGCCCGGCTGCGATGGGATAATCGCGGCGGAACAATTGAATAAGCTCGACAGGTTTTTAAACATGGCCAAACGAAGCCGCGGAGTAATTATTGCCACGTTCGTGCTTTCTATACTATATAATACTATCGGCCTGGGATTCGCGGTCAGCGGCCACCTTTCGCCGCTGGTATCGGCAATCCTGATGCCCATAAGTTCGGTGTCGGCGGTATTGATGGCCACGCTGGGAACAAGATATGTAGCCTGGCGGGAGGGGCTTGCCTGAGATGAGTGTCGTAGTGATTCTTCTATTGGCCTCGGTTTCGGTAGCAGTTGGATTTTTATTCGCGTTTATCTGGGCAGTTCGACGGGGCCAGTATGATGATCTGGAAACGCCTTCGGTGCGGATACTTTTCGATGACGCCCAGGCGCCGCGTAAGGATGATATAAAATTATCGGGGAAGGAATAGCGATATATGGCGGTTGAACAATTCAGTTATGACAATCGAATCGTAAAGAATTTCGGCATCGCGACTATATTCTGGGGTGTGGTTGGAATGCTGGTAGGACTTCTAGCGGCAATCCAGCTCTACTGGCCCGCCGCGAATATGGGCATAGGAATCACAACCTTTTCCCATATCAGGCCGGTGCATACAAACGCCGTGATTTTCGCGTTTGTCGGCAACGCCATTTTCATGGGCGTATATTATTCGCTTCAAAGGCTTTGCAAGGCGCGTATGTTCAGCGATATGCTGAGCAAAATCCATCTCTGGGGATGGCAGCTAATAATCGTTGCCGCCGCTATCAGTCTGCCGCTGGGATTTACCACCAGTAAAGAATATGCCGAACTTGAATGGCCTATCGATATCGCGATTGCCATAGTCTGGGTGATTTTTGGAATAAACATGTTCGGCACGATAATCAAACGCCGCGAAAAACATATGTATGTGGCAATCTGGTTTTATATCGCGACCTGGGTGACCGTGGCTCTGCTTCATATCGTTAATTCGTTCGAGATTCCGGCGACGATTATGAAAAGTTATCCTATCTACGCGGGGGTTCAGGATGCTTTAGTTCAGTGGTGGTACGGCCATAACGCGGTAGCGTTTTTCCTTACCACGCCGTATCTGGGTTTGATGTATTATTTCCTTCCCAAGGCCGCCGATCGGCCGGTTTATTCTTACCGGCTTTCGATAATCCATTTCTGGGCGCTGATATTCATATATATCTGGGCCGGGCCGCATCACCTGCTGTACAGTTCCCTGCCCGATTGGGCGCAGTCTTTGGGTTCGGCATTCTCGATAAT
>CAZTNJ010000010.1:23890-36151 GCA_964614835.1 uncultured Ignavibacteria bacterium
CTCGATAATGCTGATTGCCCCCTCCTGGGGCGGCATGCTAAACGGCCTGTTGACTCTTCGCGGCGCCTGGGATAAAGTACGCGACAGCGCCGTGCTCAAATTCATGGTGGTGGCGGTTACCGCGTATGGGATGGCGACATTCGAGGGGCCGCTGCTTTCGATCAAATCGGTTAATGCAATTTCGCATTTCACCGATTGGACAATCGCCCATGTGCATATCGGCGCATTGGGCTGGAACGGCTTTTTAACATTTGGGATTTTATACTGGCTAATTCCCCGGATTTTCCAGACAAAGCTATATTCAGAGAAGCTTGCCAATCTTCATTTCTGGATTGGATTCTTAGGAATAATAGTCTACGCCCTACCCTTGTATTTCGCGGCCATAACCCAGGGATTGATGTGGAAAGAATTCACGCCCGACGGCATTCTTCGCTACCCCAATTTTTTGGAAACAGTTCTGCAAATTATCCCGATGTATATTATCCGTTCGATTGGCGGATTTCTTTATCTGGTGGGCGCGGTAATGGCTGTGTATAATCTGGTAAAAACCATGAAGCAGGGGAAACTTCTGGCCAATGAATCGGCGCAGGCCCCGGCGCTTGAACGCGAGGAAAAGGCCGAAAAAATAGGTCATCGCTGGCTTGAGCGCAAGCCGGTGCAATTCTTGATATTAACAACGGTGGCGGTCGCAATCGGCGGCATCGTCGAAATCGTGCCAACCTACCTGATCAAAACAAATATACCTACGATTTCATCCGTTAAGCCATTTACGCCTCTGGAGATACAGGGGCGCGATATTTATATCCGCGAGGGGTGCAATACCTGCCATTCGCAGATGGTGCGGCCATTCCGTTCGGAAACCGAACGGTATGGCGACTACTCCAAGGCGGGAGAACATATTTACGACCACCCGTTCCTATGGGGATCGAAACGAACCGGTCCCGATCTGGCTAGGGAAGGGGGGAAATATCCTGACGCCTGGCACTATATGCACATGAAAGATCCGACTTCGATGTCGCCCGGCTCGATTATGCCATCCTACGAATGGCTGTTAAATAACGATCTTGACACATCGACGACCCTGGCGAAACTGAAGGCGCTCGAAAGCGCAGGTGTTCCATATCCCCCATCTGGCGAAAATTGGCCAAACGGTGATTTGATGGCGCAGGCAGAGAAAATATCTCTAAATTTGAAATCCTCCAGCATAGATTGCCCGCCGGATAAGGAGATAATCGCCCTGATTGCGTATCTGCAACGATTGGGGACGGATATAAAGCTTAAGACAGATTCGACTCAATCGGTCGCGACTGGAGCGGCGCGATGAGCATTTTCAAGCAACTTGTCGATTCAATAGCCTATTCCGACCTGTTCGGGATTATCAGTACGTTAATATTTTTCGTGGTATTTGCCGCTGTACTATACTGGGTGATAAAACTCGACAAAAGCTATGTTAAACACATGAGCGAACTGCCCCTGGAACAGTCAAACGAAAGCGCTGGGGAGGAAAACCATGCCTGAACTTGACGATAAATATATCGAGCACGAATATGACGGTATAAAAGAACAAAACAACAAGATGCCACGTTGGTGGGTTTGGATGTTTATCCTCTCGACAATCTGGGCCGCCGGTTATCTGATATACTATCATGTTTTTGATATAGGATATCTACAGGCCGATGAATATCTCAAAGAAATGAACCCGGATTATGTCAGAACCGGAAGTAATATCAGGTTTATTTCGAGTATCCTCGAACCATATCACAGTCCCTACTATGCGCCGGAAAGGGATCGCAATATGGGAACAAAAGTTAAAACAAGGGCTATCTTCATCGAGGAAAGACGGGAATCAGATACGAGTACATATATCGCCCTGACCGATCAAATATCGATAACTGCCGGAAAAGTAATTTACGACTCGAAATGTGCCTCTTGCCATGGCAAATTCGGGGAAGGAAATATTGGCCCGAATTTAACGGACGACTACTGGCTTCACGGCGCGGGGATATCCAATATTGTTAAGACAATTAAATATGGCGTACCGGCCAAAGGGATGTTGGCCTGGCAGGGAGAACTGAATAAAGAGCAGATTTTACAGATCGCCAGTTATGTTATGACACTTCATGGAACTCATCCGCCCAACGCCAAGGCCCCACAAGGGGATCTGGCGACGGGACTATAAACATAATGCTATATGGATGATTCTTTTCGCGACTCGCTGGCGACCATCGATATAAAAGGTAAACGGATTCGGCTGTGCCCCTCAAAGCCGGCCGGAAAATATTATTCGGCTCGAACATATACATCAATTGGGCTTTTGGCGATCTTTCTTGTTATTCCATTTCTAAAAATCAATGGCAATCCATTCCTATTATTCGATATCGCCAATCGCCAGTTTTTTATTTTGGGAATGGTGTTCTGGCCACAGGACTTGTACCTATTTGTATTGGCGGCGATAACACTGATGGTATTCATCATTCTCTTTACGGCGATATTTGGAAGGCTTTTTTGCGGTTGGGCTTGTCCGCAAACGATATTTCTGGAGATGGTGTTTCGTCGAATCGAAAACTGGATAGAGGGAAGCGGGCCGCGTCAGAGACGATTCAGGGAGTCGCGATTATCGCTTGACAAAGCAATTAAGACGATTTTGAAGCATTCAATATTTTTGGGCGTTTCGTTTCTGGTAATCAATGCCCTGCTTGCTTACTTTATCGGTGTTGATAGATTGTTATCAATAATCTCCGAACCGATATCAGCCAACACAGTTGGATTCATCCTGACCGTCATTTTTTCGCTGGTGTTTTACTGGGTGTATGCCTGGTTCCGCGAACAAGTATGTACGCTGGTATGTCCTTATGGGCGCCTGCAATCGGTATTATTAGATTCGAATACGATTGTGGTGGCATATGATTTTAAGCGGGGCGAACCCCGCGGGCCGCTGAAAGAACGAAACAGCCGCGGCGGGGGCGATTGTGTAAGTTGCCTGTCGTGCGTGCGGGTTTGTCCGACCGGAATCGATATCCGCAACGGCACGCAATTGGAGTGCATAAACTGCACCGCCTGTATGGATGCTTGCAACCAAATCATGAAACGAATCAAATTGCCTGCCGGCTTAATTCGTTGGGCTTCCTGGGATCAAATTGCCCATGGCGGTAAGTTGAAAATCACTCCAAGAATCGGGATTTACCTGGGAGCGTTTTTGGCGATTTCATCGGTACTGGCAATTTTACTGATTTCGCGCGCGCCGGTGGAAGCGACTATTTTACGAACGGCCGGTTCTCTGTATGAAGAGATGGCCGATGGCAGTATCCGCAACGTTTACAACGTAAAAGTAATTAATAAGACGTCGCAAGATTTGCAAATCAGCTTGAAACTAATCGCCCCCGAAGGGACATTGACATTGCTCGGACCCGAGCTTGAGGTTTCGGCTCGCGGCCAGGATGAATCGGTGTTTTCGATTCAGATGCCAAAAGCGGCGAATCTGGCAACTAATCGGGCGGTGACAATCGGTCTTTACAGCGGCGACAGGAAACTGGGAAAAGTCCGCACAACTTTTGTAGGGCCAGGATTGCGAATGGCACAATGAGTTCAAAAAAAGGTAAGTTCTGGGGATTCGGCATCTGGCTGCTTTATATCAGTTTCGTAATGTTTGTGTTGGGGTGCATAGCATTTGTGGCTTTCCGAAGGTATGACCTGGTGGAGCCGGATTATTATGAAAAGGGGTTGGAGTATCAAAAGCAGCTTGGTAAAATTCAGCCAACGGCGGCCGATAGTCCGGTAATTTCATATGATGAGATTACCCACATACTCACGCTTTTTTTCCCGCAAGAGCGAGCCGCATCTATCGATTCCGGTTCTATATTGTTTTTTAGGCCTTCAGATGCCCAACAAGACTTCCAGGTTAATATTAGTCTGGACAACAACAACCAACAACGAATTTATGACAACAGGTTGATAAAAGGGTTTTGGCGCCTGAAAATCAATTGGCATTCGGCGGATAAAAACTATTATTATGAAGAAGTATTGTTAGTTGGGTGAAACATGGAAACACTATTCATTTCGGCGTTATTATCGGGTTTAATCGGAAGTTTACACTGTTTGGGGATGTGCGGCCCAATCGTGCTGATGCTGCCTACCGGCGCCGGGTCAAAGATCGCATTCTTGATAGGACGTCTGGCTTACAATTTTGGTCGGATAATCACCTATGCGATAATGGGGGCGATTTGCGGAATGCTGGGACATCTGGTGATGCTGGCGGGACTTCAGCAGGTATTGTCAATCGCGGCGGGAGTCGTAATTTTGCTGGCGTTTATAATTCCGCGCAAATTTATCCGCCGAGTTTCGCCATCGTTTATAAAGAGCTTAACGGGTAGGCTTCAAAATATCTGGAGCAATCTTCTAAGTTCGGCGGGGGTGCTATCCCTTTTTCTGATAGGATTATTAAACGGACTTCTTCCTTGCGGCCTGGTGTATGTATCTCTGGCGGCGGCATCTACGACCGGCAGCGCCATGGGGGGGCTGTTATATATGGTAATCTTCGGATTGGGGACGGTACCTTTGATGCTTGTTTTTTCGCTTTTCTCTGGATTGTTGCCGAATAGAATTCGATTGTGGGCGACTAAGTTAATACCTATTGGTGCTATTGTATTGGCTGTATTGCTGATTTTAAGGGGGCTATCGCTGGGAATCCCCTATATAAGCCCCAACTTGAAATCCCATGGCAAAATGACAAATCAGGAGACTCCAATATCATCTCCGCTTAAGCATGATTGCTGTAAATAGCTGATTCTAGGATTTTTTTAAGCAGATCGAATAAAATACATATTAAGCAATAGGTTAACTATTCGACAAAAAATTTAAAAATCCTTCATTTTTAGGCACCATTTTTCGAAAAATTGTGTATATTATAAGACTTCCATCGTTGTACGGAAGTGATGGTTGCGATTTATAGGATTGGAGGTCGACTATTCGTGGCTTTTTTAGAATTTTAGCGGCTGTCGTTTTATTCTCCTGGTATTTGACAGCTTCCGCGTTTACCCCCTCGGGACTGTTAGAAATCCATTATATCAACGTTGGTTGGGGCACTTCGGTATTGGTGATTGGACCAACAGGGACGACCATGTTGATGGATGGCGGGCGAGACAACTCGGGTACAAACGATGTGATACCATATTTGCAATCGATAGGATTGTCAACCTCCGATGGACTTGATTATATTTTGGCCAGCCATCAACACTCGGATCATCTTGCCGGGCTTACCGAAGTGATGAATGCCGGATACGACGTCAGGACAAAAGTCTATTACAACGGCAGTACATATAGCACCTCATACGTAACCGCTTTTCGTAATGCGGCAACGGCTAAAACCGCTGGCGCACCGGTTGCTTTGACGCTGGGAACGGTAATTCCGTTAGGCGGGGGCGCGACCGCGACTTGTATCTGCGCCAACGGCTCGGTATGGGGATATGGAGCGGTACCCGGAGCCCAGAGCGACGAGAACGACCGTTCTATTGGGGTGCTGATTGAATATGGCGATTTTGAATATTTTTTCGCCGGCGATTTGGGGGGCGGCGATTCGGATAATTCCTGCACGGGCAGAAGCACTGACCAGGCCAACGTGGAAACGCCTGTCGCGCAAACGATTACTCCAGGAGGGGCGCATCCGTTATTGTCGGCGCTTGGATTGGAAGTCCTGCACGTCAACCATCACGGAAGCGAAAGCTCCACTAATCCCGACTATATGAATCTTCTCACCCCGAAATTCGCCTGTATCGCAACCGGTAATGGGCAATCAGACAGCTATATGTTTCCGCGGCACGATGTCGTCGACCACGTATTATTAGCCGGCGTAGCTTGCATAACCGCCCCAGCAGCAATTGTGCTTCAAAACGAAGAGGGCTACCCTGCCGGAGCCTTAACCAGCTATTCGGGGTATTGTCTTGGCGATATTATTTTTAAAACCAATGGACAAAGATTATACCAGTTGTCTGGTTCCGGCCGTCTTCACGAAGGCCCCGACGAGCGGGCAGCGTTGGGATTGCCGAAATATTACGCGCTCGACGAAGACACCAGCGATCATGTCGCGCCGGGAGCTATAACATCGCTGACGGCCACGGGCGGTCCCACCAGCACCCAAATCACACTTCGCTGGACTGCTTCAGGCGATGACGGCACCACTGGCCAGGCGGCCTTATACGATATCCGCTACCGTGCCAGTTCGTATGGGCCAATCGATACGGAAGCCGAATGGAACGCCGCGACAAAAATAACCGTTACGAAATTTCCGAAAACATCGGGTTCGGCGGAAACATTAGTGGTATCGGGGTTCACCTCCGGTCAAAGCTATTATTTCGCCATGAAAACGACCGATGACGGATTGAACCTTTCGGCTTTATCGAACAGCCCGCTGGGTACGGCCGGTTCGGCAAGCGGCTATATCACCGGAACCGTAACAGATGTTCGCGGATTTGTATCGGGGGCTATTGTCACGGCCAACGATGGCTTGGGGCATATTTACATAGACACGACAGGTTCGAATGGGGCATACCTGTACACGGCGGTTGTCGGAACATATACGATGACGTTCACCCAACCGCTCCATCGCGACACAACCCGTACGGGCATTACTGTTACTAATGGTGGAACTACTACTGTCAACATGGTGATGGAACGTCTAAAAGGGAATATCGCTGGAACGGTTTCTGCAGGCGGGGTAGGCGCGCTGGCTGATGTTAGAGTGCAGGTATATAACGGAACGCAGGAGGATACATCCCAGGCCAACGGCTATTATATCTTAAGCAATTTGATCGATAGTACCTATTCCATTAAGTTCTCTCATCCCGATTATCTCGATACTATTGCAAGCGGCGTGGTAGTTGCCCCAAATGGAACTACGACATTAAATATGGTGATGCGGAAAGCCTACGGATGGATTTCCGGTACGGTCACGGATACATCGGGGGCGCCACTGGCAAACGTATCTGTTAAAGTCCAAGCGCCGACGTTGCGAGTTAATCCGGGCAATTCCTTAATCAAGCATGAGACCGCAAAACCTGAAGCGTTACTCGCGCTCGCCGTTGATTCGGTTTATACCGATTCGTCCGGGCATTATTTATCGGCGGTCGCCCAGGGGGATTATAATATAGATTTTAGCAAACAAAAATATATCGATACTACCGTAATCAATGTTATTGTAAATGCCAATGACACTACGGATATTTCGCTAGAGATGATTCCGTATAATGCCCTACCGACAATAATATCACAGCCCATGGATACGGCGATTGAACATCAGAATTTTATATATGTGGCCACTGTTACCGACCAGGATGATTCGGTCGTGATCATATCATTCTCAGGGTTCGCATCCTGGCTAAATGTTGCTGGCGATACAATATCCGGTACTCCTCCGGAGGGGGCGGCTGACACTACATTCAGGATAATGGCATCGGATGGAGTCGCGGAGGACACTCTTGATGTGTTATTGCATGTAATCAATGTCAATGATCCTCCGGTAATAACCTCGGCCAACACTACCTACGCATCCGGCGATTCATTCTATGAATACACCGCCACCGCTTACGATCCGGAAGGCATAGCGCCCGTAATATCCTTCAGCAACTTCCCCGGCTGGCTGGCGGCCGATGGAGCGGTTCTATCTGGCACGCCTCCACTTTCGGCCGCAGATACAACATTCAGAGTGATTGCTACGGATGGTTTACTTAGCGATACGCTGATTGTATCGGTTATAATTCTGTCGCCCTCCGGATGCCAATATATACCAGGCGATATTAATTCTGATGGCCTGGTTCTCGGCGGCGACGCAACCTATGGTGTCAGATATTTCAAGGGTATGGGGCCGGTTCCTCCCGACAGCTGTTGGTTGGATTCCATCGGCGCTTATCTTTATGTATCGGGCGATGTCAACGGCAATTGTGAGTTCAGAGGCTCCGATATCTCGCGGTTAGTTTCGTATTTCAAAGGAACGGCCACAATAGCTAATTGCCACTTTTTCCCGGCGCTTCCCCTGAAATCAAAACGTATAAATCCGCCGACGCAGTATTAGGTGTATTGAAGTGAAGATGATAAAGGGCGTTCCCTGCGGGAGCGCCCTTTTTTATTAATCTATGATTTAATATCGGATTATTTTAAATGACCGGCCTTCATCTTTTCATCAAGACGATATGCCCCTTCCATCAATATGGCATCTGTTGAAAGCTGGTTGTTTGGCGGGGGCAATTGGTTATCCGCGACCGGCTCCACGGTCCATATGCCGGATGGCCAGGCCATGGCCTCATAAATAGAGTCCGCTCCGGTAAGTTGACCAAACTGGGCAAAAGTAATGTTCCCCTTATTCAAATATAAAACGAGTTTATCGGGGGCGTTTTCGTCCTGGCAAATAGTAATTTTGGCGGTTTTTCTTCCAGGAGCCAATGCTTGCAGCAAGTCGATTAGGCTCATATCGGCCAGGCGCCCCTTGGTGCCGCTATTTTTGGATCTGGTCGCTGATTTGCCGGATTTTTCGATTAGTTTATGGATTTTAACCATGAGCAAATCATAATTCGATGAGATTGCCGCTATATCTTCGATTCCCCTATCGAAAAGGCCAGTCAGATTTGATGGTTCAACGCCATCGACCAACAGCACCGTGGGGACATTAACAAGCTCAATCTTTTTATCTTTCAGCGAATCTATAAAATTGGTTATATAAGTTTCGTTAGCTTCCAGCATTATCAGTAAAACATCGGGCAAGCTGCGATTAAATAATTCGGCCATTTTATCTAACGTATGCTCGATTATGAGGCTGAATCCCTCGCTTTGCAGGCGAAGTTCGAGTGGCCGCGACAATTCGAAATCTTCCGAATATAACATTACGTTTCCGGTCAGCCGTTCGGTTTGGGTATTGATAATTTCGTCTTGAATAGAAGCGATAAACGGCTCAACTATTTCGACTAAAAATAGTTTACCGATATAATCGCGAAGCCTTTTTTTGAAGGCATCGAATACATCCAGGGTCAGTCTTTTATCGGAGGGTAAATTCTCGCAGAACATATCAACGACCGTCAGGATATTGCCGCCCAAAATATCAAATGATAACTCTGTTTGAGTTGAGGGGTCGAGGTCGCAATACATGCGGGATAACAGTTTTGTAACTTCCGGCGAATAATCCAGCGATTCTAACAGCTTGCGCGATTTTTCAATTATGGCGCGATTATCGGTCGCGTTTTCGTTACCATAGTAGTATTTGGCCAGGTCGTGAAGGTATCCCGCGTTGACGATAAGTATCCTATCTTTCGCCGAAAGGCCGAGTTTGCGGCATAGTTTGTCGGCATAATGCCCGACAGCGCAGCTATGGCCCGACTGAAGATTGTCTTTAGAACGAAGTAGCGCTAAAAACAGATCCAGATTTTTGGTAAAAATGCGTTCAATTGAATTGATTTCATCGTTGGCGACAAATAAAGATGACGCGTCTTTAAATAATCGTATGGAAACCGCCGGCGAGTGTTTGCGGAATTTTCTTGCGATACCGGATTTCTCATCATAGAGCGATTCTTTGATTAATATCGTATGATAATATCTGTTTTCTACCAGCCCGATAGCCTCGGGGCAATTCTGGCATGAAACGACATCGAACCCATCCCGCTCTAATATCGATTGGAGCAGCGGACCGGAAAATTCCTCGTCGGTGATAAGTAAAATGGTCTTACGCCTAATCAGGCTGTCTTTAATCGATTTATCTTCCCAGGAATCATTCGAACTCAGTTCGATGTAATCGTCCGGAATTTCCAAAAGCAGGTTATCCTGCAAGTTCACATTTCGCCCCAAATAAAATTTATTGATAGCGGTATCAATCGCCAATTCCGCCGCGACATACAGTTTGATCTTTTTCCCGGGCACGACAAAGCCGATTTCGCCAGCCAGCCCCATATCGGTTGGATCGGCGCAGGCTATTTTTAATAGGTTTTCGGCGGCGGTAAATTCGAAAGGAATGATTTTTCTATTACGAGCAAGTTTGATAGGAATAAGCTTTATCACCGATTCGGGAATGACAATATCGGATAGCACGACGCCATCGCAGTTGAACTGACGGGCAAGCGCTTTAACCAGGGTCGTCTCATCGATATAGCGATGATATAGCAGTTGGGAACCGAATTTCCCGCCCTGCATTTTCTGACGCAACAGCGCCTCCTTGATTTGTTCTTGGGTAAGTTGCGAATCCTGCAGAAGGATTTCATCGAGGCGCAGTTTTCTTGTTTGAGCCATGGTCAGACCCTCACGAAATCGGTGGCGTTTTTCACTGGCCGGGCGATATTGTTAAATTGCGATGGGTCGGCCGCTACCCGCATTGCCTCATCGGATGTGATTATACCCTTATCCACCAGTTCGCGCAGATGGTTATCCAGCGATTGCATTCCCTGCTTTCGTCCCGTTTGAATCACTGTTGGAATTTGATGGGTTTTTGATTCTCTTACCAGATTAGATAGCGAGGTCGACCTATTAAGAAGTTCAAACGCGACCGTTCGGCCGCTGCCATCGGCACGCCTGACAAGTTGCTGTGACACTACGCCCACCACCGTATCGGCTAACATAATTCTGATTTGCTGCTGTTGGAGATGCGGAAACACATCGATGATGCGGTCAATTGTGCTGGCGGCGGTTCTGGTATGAAGCGTTCCCAGCACCAGTAGGCCGACCTCCGCGGCCGTTATTGCCAGAGATATGGTTTCGGTGTCGCGCATCTCGCCAACAAGAATAACATCCGGGTCTTCGCGAAGGGCGGCTCGCAGCGCCATCGGAAACGATTCGGAATGCAGCCCAATTTGCCGCTGAGAAATTAGTGAGTTTTTATTCGTATGGATATATTCGATTGGGTCTTCAAGAGTAATGATATGCCGGGAATAGTTTGTATTAATATGGTCGACAATCGAAGCCAGGGTTGTGGTTTTACCGGAATTTGTCGGTCCGGTTATCAGGATTATGCCAGAGCGAAATTCAGTCAAGCGGATTACCGCATCCGAAAAACCCAGTGAAATCAGGTCGCTAATTTTATCGGCGATTAGGCGAATCGCGGCCCCCATACCGGTATATGTCTGATAAATATTTATTCTGAAACGGGCTACGCCCTCTACGCCATAAGCGAAATCCAGATCGCCCGTAGACTCAAATTGCCGGATTTGAGCGTCCGTGAGAATCTCATATATCAATTGCTTGATATTATCGCCATTTAGAATCTTTGATTTTGTCTTTTCGAGTTGTCCATGAGCCCGGACTATTGGAACGCTGCCGACAGTAAGGTGCAAATCTGAGGCATCCGCCTCTTTAACCAATTTAAGAAGCTGGTCTATTTTTGGCATATAAGGTTGTTCTCCTGTTTGATATTATCGGAAGAATCTCTGCCTAAATGAAAACTGAATAGCATATTTATGGTGCTATCTGGGTTTCGTTTATAAGGTATTATGGCTGGCCTTTTGTTTAATGGACACATAATAATACGTATATCCGGGCTGTGGGCGGAGCCCTAATCTGAGTAATATTCATCCGCAAGAGCTCTTGGCGACCAAATTGTCCATGAGAAAATTAAAAAAATCGGTAAAATGATGTTGACAATCGGTTCCAGATTGTTGTAAATTATGCCGTAAACACAATATGCATCCAAGAACATTAGCAAGAGGTGAGAGAGATGATGCTCGCAAACAAATCCGATTATGCCATCCACGCGATGATGTATATTGCGGCAGTTGATGGCAAGCACTTGTGCACCATTACCGAAATCGCCGAAGAGGCGCATATTCCAAGGGAGTATGCGGCCAAAATCCTCAAAGAACTCACTAGAAGAGGACTTATCATGAGTAAGCGGGGAGTTACCGGCGGCTACAAATTGGCCAAATCCAAAAGCCAGATCAGTTTCCTTCATATCGTGGAAACAATGGAGGGGCCTTTGGCGGTAGCTTTCTGTAATGTTTCGGAATCGCAGCGCAGCGGAATGCACAAGAAAGGGACCTGCGCGGCCACGGCATTCTTTAACGGTTTGCAGGATAAAATCGCAAAAGATTTATCCGGCATGACGCTCGATAAATTGGATTACGCCAAGTATTATAACGTCTAATCGCGGCCCTGTGGTGTGCCGCATTTAAAAGCGATTCACCGCAGACGCTAAAGTTACGAATCTGTAACAAATAGAGCGTTTTATTAAAATAAACTAAAGTTATAAACTTTGTAAATCGCCAATCAGTTACAATAGTGTGATTGGCGATTTTTTTGTTT
>CAZTNJ010000011.1:0-11696 GCA_964614835.1 uncultured Ignavibacteria bacterium
TTTTTTTAAGGAGCTTTTTTGTAAACATTCGTGCCCAAGCCCTAGGAGCACAAAAGAAAATGGTTTATGGTAGATGCCAACGGCAAAACGCTTGGCCGGATGGCAACCGAGATCGCCAAAAGAATACGCGGTAAAGACAGTCCGCTATTTACGCCATATTATGACATGGGGGCATCAGTGGTGGTGATCAACGCCGATAAGGTGAAACTTACCGGCAAAAAGGAATCGATTAAAACTTATTTCTGGCATACGGCTTATCCCAGAGGTCTGCGGTCAATTGGCTTCGAAAAGCAGAAAGCAACCAAACCCGAAAGGATCATCCAGGAAGCCGTGCGCGGGATGTTGCCCAGAAATCGCCTTGGTCGGAAGCTGTTTTTACGGCTATTCGTCTATGCCGGCGATAAACATCCGCATGCCTCGCAAAACCCTCAACCCCTGGAATTGTAATCGGAGGATTTTTTGGAGCAGAAAATCTTTACAGCTACCGGAAGCCGTAAAACATCAGTGGCCCAGGTGAGAATCCAACCGGGTACGGGCAAAGTAACCGTAAACGACCGTGAACCGCTGAAATACTTCTTCAGGCAGAATCTGGTAACTATCGCGTTTGAACCGCTTATCGAAGTGAAACTCAATGGCCGAATCGATGTTACAGTAAAAACCGATGGCGGCGGATTATCGGGTCAGGCCGGCGCCGTTCGGATGGGTTTAGCCAGAGCCTTGACAAAATACGATGCCGAATTGCGTTCGGACCTCAAAGAAAAAGGTTTCCTAACCCGTGATGCCCGCGAGGTAGAACGCAAGAAATACGGTCAGGCTAAAGCACGCAAACGCTTCCAGTTCTCGAAGCGTTAGGCGTTAGCTGTTTTTAATTAAACACATCGGCGGACCCATAGCGGGGTCCCCTTTCGGGGCCGCGTGGGAATGATGTCGGTGGAGGAATAAAACCGCTCTATCCCAGAAAGAAAGGTTAACATGTCTCAGCTCGAGATCAAAGACCTGCTGGAAGCAGGCGTTCATTTTGGTCATCAGACTCAACGCTGGAATCCCAAAATGAAGAAATTCATCTTTACCGCTCGTAACGGTATCTATATTATCGATTTGAAAAAAACTCTACTGTCGATTCAGCGCGCTTGCAGCCGTCTGCGTGATGTTTCCTCCAGCGGCGGCAGAGTGCTTTTTGTCGGCACTAAAAAACAGGCCCAGTTGGTAATCAAGGACGAAGCTCGTCGCTGCGATGAATTTTTCGTGATTGAACGCTGGCTTGGCGGCACCATGACTAATTTCCAGACTATAAAAGCCAATATCAAACGGCTTAAAGATATCGAAAGAATGTCGGAAGACGGCACATTCGGCAATATCACTAAAAAAGAGGGCACGGCGCTTCAAAAGGAAAAAGATCGCCTGGAAAAATTCCTAAGCGGCATCAAGGAAATGTATAAGCTTCCGGCAATCTTGATTGTTGTCGATGCCAAAAAAGAGCGTATCGCCGTAGCTGAAGCTAACAAGCTGAATATCCCGGTCATTGGCATTATCGATACCAACACCGATCCAGACCCGATTGATTATCCGATTGCCGCCAATGACGATGCTATCAAATCGATAAGCGTTATTCTAAGAGCGCTCTCGGATGCTATTCTTGAAGGAAAAGCCGGGAGCAGGGAACAGGAAATGGCGGCTACAGAAACTACCGGGGAGGTGTCTTGATGGAGATTAACGCTGCTGTCGTAAAAGAACTAAGAGAAAAAACCGGCGCCGGTATGATGGACTGCAAAAAAGCCCTCACCGAATGCGGCGGCGATCTGGAAAAAGCGATAAAATTCCTTCGTGAGCAAGGTCTGGTGAAAGCCGCGGCTAAAGCCGCTCGCGCCGCTAAAGAAGGACTGATTTACTCGTATATTCATCCAGGCGATAAGCTTGGGGTATTGGTGGAAGTCAATTGCGAAACCGATTTCGTGGCGCGCACCGATGATTTCAGGATGCTCTGCAAAGATATCGCGATGCAAATCGCGGCCGCCAATCCGTTGGTGATAAACAGAGAAGAACTTCCAAGCGAACTGCTTGAGAAAGAAAAAGAAATTTATCGCACCCAGGCGCTTAACGAAGGCAAACCCGAAAAAATTATCGAAAAGATTGTTGACGGTCGTATCGAAAAATACTATCAAGAAGTGGTTTTAATGGAACAGGCGTTCGTTAAGGATATGGATAAAACCATTAAAGATATTATCACGGCTGCGATCGCCAAAATCGGCGAGAATATTCAGATCAAGAGATTTACCCGTTATCGTCTAGGAGAATAAAATGTCTCCCAGTGCGGGCGAAGAGCCCCATTTAAAATATAAGCGAATTATGCTTAAGCTTTCCGGCGAGGTCCTCATGGGTAACCATGAGGCCGGCCTGGATCGCAAGATGATTTCAACGATTTGCGACCAAATCGCCGGCGTGCGCAAACTCGGCGTGGAGATTGCGATAGTCGTTGGCGGCGGTAATATTTTTAGAGGACTTCAAGCGGCCGCCGATGGAATGGACCGGGTAACCGCCGATTATATGGGGATGATGGCGACTGTGATTAATTCGCTGGCGATTCAGGACCATCTCGAGCGCATGGGGCATTACACCCGGGCTATGTCGGCGATTCAAATCAACGAAGTCTGCGAACCGTTTATCCGCCGCCGGGCGGTACGCCATATGGAAAAAGGCCGCATCGTAATTTTCGCCGGCGGTACCGGAAACCCATATTTCACGACCGATACGGCCGCCGCTTTGCGAGCCGTCGAAATCGGCGCGGAGGTGCTCTTAAAAGGCACCAAGGTCGATGGCGTTTATGATTCGGATCCAGTAAAAAATCCCAATGCTAAATTATACGAACATATCACCCATACCGATATGCTCCAGCAACAACTTCGGGTGATGGATGCCACGGCCGCGTCGCTCTGCCGTGAAAACAAGATTCCGATAATCGTCTTCAATATTTATAAGCAGGATAACCTGAAAGACATCGTCTCAGGCAAAAAAATCGGTACCCTTGTAGATTGAGGGCTTTATGCAGGATAAGATTTATTCAGAAGCAGAAGACAAGATGAAAAAGGCTATCGAGGCTATTAACCGCGAATTGGCCGCCGTGAGAACCGGCAAAGCTTCCCCCAAAGTTTTAGATGGAATCAAAGTCGATTACTACGGAACGCCAACGCCGTTAAAACAGGTGGCATCAATTAGCGCGCCCGATGCCAAACAACTGCTGGTTCAGCCATGGGAAAAACAGTTGATTCCCGAAATCATTAAAGCGATTCAAAAAGCCGATCTCGGACTTAATCCTATCGCCGAAGCGGCCGTAGTCAGGGTGCCGATACCGGCGCTCAACGAGGACCGCCGTCGCGATATGGTTAAGCTTGTCAAAAAAATCGGCGAGGATGGTAAAATCGCTATCCGCAATATCCGCCGCGATGCCAATGATAAGATGAAGCACGCGGAAGAAAGCAAAAAAATTACCGAAGATGATCTCGAGAAGGGCGAAAAACGGATTCAGGATTTAACTAATAAGAATATAAATCATATCGATGATATCGTTAAGGCCAAAGAGCAGGAGGTAATGGAGGTTTAAGTGGCCTCCATCGAAACCTTAAAAAGGCAGGTTCTGGCCAAAGGGAATTTGCCCGCGCATGTAGCTATCATCATGGATGGCAACGGCCGATGGGCCCGTCAACGCGGCCTGCCGCGAACCGCCGGTCATAAGTATGGCGTAAAAGCGGTTAAAAAAGTCGTTCGCGCCGCCGGAGATATCGGTCTCAAATACCTAACCCTTTTTACTTTCTCCACCGAGAACTGGAATCGCCCCAAAAGCGAAGTTTCGGCGATTATGAATTTGCTCTATGAAACTACTCGCCGCGAATTGAATGAACTTTTAGAAAACAATGTCCGCCTGATCACCACCGGCGACATCGAATCGCTTTCGCCCAAACGCCGTGATATCTTAAAAGATGCCATTGCGCGCACATCGAGGAATACCGGTCTAACTCTGAACCTGGCCCTGAATTATTCAGGACGATTGGAAATTATCCAGGCAGTAAAGCATATCGCCGCCGATATTGCCGAGGGCAAACTCGACGTTCAGCAAATCGATGAGTCGCATTTTTCCAAATATTTGTTAACCGATGGCCTTCCCGACCCCGATCTTCTAATAAGAACTTCTGGCGAAATGCGAATTTCCAATTTCCTTCTATGGCAGATGTCGTACACGGAATTGTATGTTACCGATATTCTATGGCCCGATTTCGATGAAGCAGCGTTTTATAAAGCGCTTTCCGATTTTCAGAAACGAGAACGCCGGTTCGGCCGAGTAAAACAGTCAAATTAACCATTGTGATAAACCATTGAGCAAGAATCTCGTATTAAGACTGGCGGTGGCGGCAGTTGGGATTCCTGCCTTGCTGGCTATGGCTTATTATGGCGGTTATTTTTTGGCCGCTTTTTGCGCTTTATTGGCCGGTTTAGGCTCACATGAATTCGCCGCGATGGCCCGAAATAAAATCGGTGATATAAATCATTTTTGGATAATCCTGATGCCAGTTACCTGCGTGGCGGCCGCGTTCACTGATTTTCCTCTAACTTACGTTTTTGTCGCGGCTTTCATTATTTCCGCGATCCTTGCTCTAAGGCGAAATGATATCAATATTGTGTTTGATCTGTTTAGTTTCTATTCAATACCGGTCTTATATCTGGGATTGCTTTCATCGATTATCATGTTTCTTGGATTATACCCTTCAATCGGCAATCGACTTTGAGTTATGACATTCCTTCGTGTCTGTGCTGTCGATACAGCGGCTTATTTTGGAGGCAAAGCTCTGGGCAAAAAAAAACTCGCCCCGGCCATATCGCCAAACAAAACCTGGGCCGGATTTTATTTCGGGTTCTTAGGGGCGTTAATTGCCGTTGTTGTCAGCAGGCTGATTTTCTTGGATATTGAATGGTCTAAGCTGATTGTCATGGCTGGGCTGGCCTGTTTATTCGGGCAAATTGGCGATTTGTTCGAATCGGCTCTAAAGCGATATTTTGGGGTAAAAGATTCATCGGCCATATTACCCGGCCATGGCGGAATTCTTGACCGATTCGATTCGCTATTATTCGCGGCGCCGGTTGTCTATCTGATTGTAATCTTTTGGCGATAAGCCTCAATTTTTAAAGGGCTTATATAGATGTCGAATAAGTCCCCCAATCACAATATGAATCACCTGTATAAAATTCTTGATCACATTTTTGTATTGCGGTTTATGCTGATAATTCCTGTGTGGACAATTCTGCTTCTGGGATTTTATCATAGCGGTAGCGGCTTGCCTTATTCTTTGCGTATGTTCTGGATTGCGTTCGCCGCTACAGGTTTATCCGGCGCTGTCTTCATCCTCAATCAGATATTCGATATCGAATCGGACCGTGCTAATAACAAGGTATATTTCCTTCCCAAAGGGTACGTAAAAATCGGCGCGGCCTGGATGCTCTATGCCGTTCTTAATATCGTTTCATTATCAATCGCGTTTGCGATTTCAACAACCGCGGGATTTTTCGGATTAGCTATTCTCGCGCTTGGCGCGGCTTATTCAACTCCGCCTTTTGTAATCAAAGATCGGCCTTGGCCGGGTTTTATAGCTAACGCTTTCGGACATGGAACTCTGGTATATTTGCTGGGCTACTGTTCACTGGGCGGTGATTTGAAATCAGGATTGTTGAAATCATTGCCGTACTTTTTATCGGTTGCGGCTGTCTATATCGGAACGACTTTGGCCGATATCGAAGGGGATAAGCTTACCGGTAAACGAACGCTGGCCGTGGCCATGGGGATAAATCGAAGTATTTATTTCCTGACTGTGTGCTATTTTCTCAGTCTTGCCGCAGCGATTATTATAGAAGATATTCCATTTCTCTGGGCGGCATTGGCGGTTTGCCCGTTCTATATCTGGGCTGTTGCGGTAAAAAGCTTGAAAAGTTCGATGATTGCCCTTAAATTATCGATAGTAACTTTAAGTCTGGTATCCGCCTATTTTTATCCCTGCTATTTTATTTTTTTACTGGCAGTAATATTATTAACCAGAATCTATTACAGAAAACGGTTTGGCATGGACTACCCCGCTATCAACTAATTTTACCATGTTTCACTGCCGATAATATCATTATATGAGATACTTCGCCTTAGTGATAATAATCGCGGCTATTATGATAGGCGGTTGCGGCCCAAAACCCTCATCGCGCATCGATACTAATCCCCAACCGTTGACTAATAAAGAACGAAACCGGATTATCGAAACCGCCGAAAGTTATATCGATACGCCCTATCGCCATCACGGCCAGGATGCATCCGGATTTGACTGTTCGGGATTTGTTTATAATGTATATCTCGAGGCCATAGATTTGCGACTTCCGCGAACGACTAAAGAACTATTCGAAGTTTCTCGCCCAATAAATGTCGATGATGCCCGTCCCGGCGATTTCATCTTCTTTTCTATAAAAGGCGATTCGCGGCCGGATCATGTCGGTTTGATGATAACTAACGAGGAGTTCATTCATTCGTCTAAATCCCAAGGGGTGACAATTTCATACCTGGATGACCAGTACTACCGGCGTAGATTTCTTTCAGCCCGTACCTTAAGATATGAATTAATTGTGGGAGATAGCGATCGTTAGGTCACTTAGCCAATATTCATTTTCTATTGCTTAAATTCTACCAGCCATATATCGCCCAGCGGAATATCCTCTTGGTCTTTTCTGGCGCTGAAAATATCATGTGATACGACAAATACCAGATATTTACCATCCGGCGAAAACTGCGGCCAGAGCTCGTATAACTGAACATCGATACTGCTTCTGGGAATACTATAGAATTCATTGGTGGCCAGATCTAATATAACAAGACGATAAAATGATTTCCCATAATTAAAAGCAACATACCGACGATTTGGCGATAAAGATTGAAGGTACGATGGCTGGGTTCCATAAGTTAACTGCGTAATCGAATCGCCCGCCGCTTTATAGATATTAAAAGCTCCCCCGCCGGTATAGTAAATTAGTCCATAAGGGGTTCGATAACCTGCCTGTGGGCTTTCGCCAAGGGCTGATGGCAAAGATTCAGGCGGCACGGATCCTTTAAATGAATCAAATAGCTGCGGCGCCTGCTCGACCAGATATAGTTGATTATTGATATAATCGAATGTGAATTGCCCCGCTCTGGCGTCAATTCCCTGTTTCGCTACTGTATCCTGACCCGGAGTAATTATTCGCCTGAAATATATTCTATCGCCGGTAGTCGTGAAGTAGGGCTCTATATCTCGTTGCATATCGGTAATCTGCCTGATATTCGCTATTTCGGCAAGGTCCTTGAATCTGGCTGCAAATCGATCTTCCGTCCGTGTGCTTTTATCGGTGGGCTCCTGCTTTTTACATCCGGTCGGTATGATTAGAAACAGCGCCATTAAAACTAAAACATGTCTCATAGGACAAACATAGCTCGTCATAAAAATTGTGTCAATTTGTTTGTTGGGAATTCACGGTCGATTTTTCGCTTGACTAACTTAACAGAGTATGGTTAGCTAGATTTTGTAAAATAGGAGGTTTGTTTGAAAAGAGTAGCGGTTTTTGCGATAATTTTGGTTGTACTAATAATCGTGCTAATCACTTTCTTGACCATAACAAGAAAAAAGGACACAAATAATATAATCTTATCGGGCGTAGTGGAATCTGTTCAGCATGATTTGTCTTTCCGGATTTCGGGATTGATTACCCGGATAAATTGCGACGAAGGGGATATAATAGATTCGGGAGCGGTTATCGCGGCGCTTGATTCCAGCGAGTTGGTGGCGTCCGCCGACCAGATCCAGAAAGCCTATGAGGCGACCAGCGCCAATATAGACCAACTGAACGTTCAGCTTTCAATGATTAACCGCAATCTTAATAAAATTAAAGAACTTCTCAAAACCGGCGCGGCTAATCAGACGCAGTATGATGATTTATCGGATCAAAAACGGCAGTTGCTGGCTCAAATGGAATATGCGATGAAAAATCTCGAATCACAGAAGGCGATGGTTGATCTGGCGGCAATCCGTAAAAGTTATACGGTATTAAAATCCCCGATAAAGGGCAAGATTGTTTCCCGTCAGTATGAGCCGGGCGAAGTTGCCGTAGTAGGGTCTCCGGTTGTGTCTATCTCGGATTTGGACAACTTGACGATAAAAGTATATCTTCCGGAAATCTATATGGGAAAAGTAAGATTGGGAACCGATGTCGCTATTGCGGTCGATTCGTATCCCGACAAGGCGTTCACCGGTAAAATCACTTATATTTCTGATAAAGCCGAATTCACTCCGAAAAATGTTCAGACCAAACAGGAACGGGTTAAACAGGTCTTCGCCGTTAAAATCGCCTGCGATAGTCAAGGAGGAGTGTTGAAACCCGGTCTGCCCTGCGATGTGACAATTCCGTTTAACTAATCAAGATAGAAGCGGATGGTTTCTTTATATAATGCCGATAGTAACTGTCGATAAACTATCCAAATCGTTTGGAAATAATAAAGCGCTGGAAGAAATCTCGCTTTCCATAGAACCGGGAGAGGTGTTTGGCCTGCTTGGTCCTGATGGGGCCGGTAAAACAACTCTCATTCGCGTTCTGGCCGGCGTGATGGAGGCATCATCCGGCAAAGTCGATATAATGGGGCAGGACATCACGGCTAATATGGACTCCGCTAAAATCCATATCGGATATCTTTCGCAGAAATTTTCTCTATATCCGGATTTGACCGTAGCCGAAAATGTCGATTTCTATAGTCGGCTGTTTGGGGTCGGAAAAAAAGAGGCCGAGGAACGCAAGCGGCGTTTATTAGAATTTTCGAGGCTTGATCCTTTCGCCGATAGACAAGCTCGCCACTTATCGGGCGGAATGAAACAGAAATTAGCCTTGACCTGCGCCCTGATTCACACGCCGAAAGTCTTATTGCTGGACGAACCCACTACCGGAGTCGACCCGATATCGCGCAGGGAATTTTGGAAAATACTGTATGACCTGGTCGCCCAGAAAGTAACAATAATAATCGCCACGCCCTACATGGATGAGGCCGAACGGGCCAACCGAGTAGCTCTGCTCTATAAAGGCCGGGTATTGAAATGTGCTAGTCCGGAGTCGCTTCGTCGCGATTATAAATACCAGCTGGCGGAAATTGTTACAGATAATTTACATCATGCCAAAAAGCTGCTGGAAAATCAGTTCGGACGCGAGAATGTGACGTTTTTCGGAGATAAACTTCATTTGAAAATAAACGACTTTGAAAAAGAAACCGCGAATATAAAAACCGCTTTTTATAATTCGGGTATAGAAATATTATCGCTGGAACGAATAGAACCGCATCTGGAGGATGTATTCATTGACGCAATCGGCTGAACACTCGGTTGAAGTATTCAATCTGTGTAAGAAATTCGGCAAATTTACCGCTGTCGATAATATTTCTTTCGCCGTTAAAAAAGGGGAAATATTCGGCTTCCTGGGTCCTAACGGCGCCGGCAAATCGACGACGATCAGGATGCTTTGTGGGATCATCGCGCCAACAAGCGGTTATGGTACTGTCGGCGGATTATCTATCACTGGCGATTTGCGATTAATTAAGCAATCGATAGGATATATGTCACAAAAGTTTTCTTTATATGATGACCTATCGCCGTTTGAGAATCTCGATTTTTACTCGGGAGTTTATCCGATTGATCGTAAAAAACGTAAAGACCGGGTCGTCCAGGCCTTAACTTTGGCCAGTCTGGAAGACCGTCAGGATGATTTAACCGGTAACCTTTCGGGTGGACAAAAACAGCGGTTGGCGCTGGCTTGTTCATTGTTGCATGAGCCCAAGATTCTGTTTCTCGATGAACCGACTGCGGGAGTCGATCCGATTTCACGCCGCAATTTTTGGGAAATTATCTACAATCTGTCGCAATCGGGAGTAACCGTATTCGTAACGACTCACTACATGGATGAAGCGGAGCATTGCGATAGAATCGCGTTTATAAATATCGGGAAACTTATCAAGATTGGTTCCCCCAAGGAATTGAAAATGTCAGGTCGAAAATTAATCGAAATCAGATGCGACGACTGGCAGGCGGGGTTTCAGATACTTAAAGAACATGAACAGGAAATAGGCGAATCGGCTCTTTTTGGCACGACAGTTCATCTGGCTCCAAAACCCGGAGGAGAAGAAAAAATAAAAGCATTGCTGGCGCAATCGGGGGTCAATATTAGCTATAGCAGACAAATCGCGCCGTCATTGGAGGATGTTTTCGTGGCATTGCTAAAAGGCGATTGAGTCGGATATGAGATACTGGGCCGTATTTTCAAAGGAAGCTATCCTGATATTGCGGGATCGTCAGACTCTTATAATGACCCTGTTTTTCCCGCTATTTATGCTGGTATTATATGGCTATGGCGTCACGGTAGACATAAACAACGTCCCGGCCGCGATCCTGAATTATTCCGGTGGCCCGGTATCGCGCGATTTGATTCAAAATATAAATGCCACCGGCTATATATCGGCCGACTATATGGCTCAAGATTATAATGAGATAAATGAACTTCTCGTAAAAGGCGCGATAACGCTTGCCTTTATATTTCCGCCAGACTTCGAAAGTAAAATACGGCAGGGGACGCCCGCTACTATTCAGGTGCTGGTAAATGGCTCCGATGCAAATACCGCCAGTATTGCCATGGCATATCAGGCGGCGATCATTTCATCATATAACGTCTCGCTAATGATTGAATCGGCCGGACGCCAGGGACTATCTACCAGAGTCGTATCGATAGTCTCGCCGCAAACAAGAGTCTGGTATAATCCCGAACTCAAATCGGTTCATTTTGTCGCGCCGGGAGTTATCGCTATTGTTATGATGATTCTCGGTTCGCTTCTAACATCGACATCAATAGTGCGCGAAAAGGAATCTGGCACTATCGAAATGCTAATCGCTACTCCCATCCGCCGATTGGAACTGGTGCTGGGAAAAATATCGCCGTACATTGTGGTTTCGCTGATGGCCGTAATTATAGTAATATTATTTAGCCACTTTGTGATGGGCGTTCCAATAAAGGGAAATCTCGGTCTTTTGTTTTTGGGCGGTTTGTTGTATTTAACTTGCGCGCTTGGTTTTGGGATTTTTGCTTCGGCAGTTACAAAAACGATTAGTTCGGCAAACCTTCTGGCGGTTTTTTCCAGCTTATTGCCTTCGATTTTACTTTCGGGCTTTATTTTTCCATTGGAAAGCATGCCTCGAATTGTTCAGTTAATTTCCTATGCCGTTCCAGCCAGGTATTTTATAGCCATACTTAGGGGTATTTTCCTAAAGGGAGTTGGCATGATTACCTTATGGCATGAATTCTTATTTCTATTTATATTCGGAGCTACTTTGCTTTTATTTTCGGCGTCATTATTTAAAAAGAGAATCGATTGATGTTCTGGCGGATATATCATTTATCAGTAAAAGAACTTATCCAGACCCTGCGAGATCGCCGTTCGGTTGGATTGCTGTTAGTTGCTCCACTATTTCAGTTGCTGATATTCGGGTATGTGGCAACTACCGATTTGAAGCGGTCTTCGATGGTGGTATGCGATTATTCGCAAACGCAGCAGAGTCGCGACTTTATTCGGGCTTTTACGTCATCGGGATATTTCGAGGATGATTATTATGTCA
>CAZTNJ010000011.1:11706-35736 GCA_964614835.1 uncultured Ignavibacteria bacterium
TGAATACATCGACAGAGGTAAGGCCGTGGCGGCAATGATGATTCCCCGAGATTTCGCGCCTGGTCTCGAAAAAGGGGAACCGGTTACGGTGGGGTTTATTATCGATGGGGCCAATTCTAATCGGGCGACTATTTTGAACGGCTATATCGAATTTATCACCAGCGATTATTCCGGCAAAGTCGCCAGACAGGTGTTAAATCGCATGGGGCGAAAAACACAACCTCTGGTAAATGCGGAACCGCGTGTCTGGTTCAATCCCGAACTTAAATCGGTTAATTATATGGTGCCAGGCGTTATCGGGATGCTGACCATGATTTTGCTGATGAATCTAACTTCGCTCTGCATCGTTAGGGAGCGTGAGGTGGGTACTGCCGAACAATTGGTAGTGACTCCAATCAAACCGATTGAATTGATTATCGGCAAAACGATTCCAGCGGCATTTGCCGGTTTTTTAGTCACCACTCTGGTGCTGGTTTTCGGATTGGTCTGGTTTAATATTAATTTTGCGGGATCGGTTTTGCTGCTGTATTTCTTCGCCGCCTTTTTTATGTTTTGCGCTATTTCGATGGGATTATTGATTTCGACCTATTCGCATACTGGAGATCAGGCCATCTGGGCTAACATGTTCTTTATGATGCCGAATATGCTGCTTTCAGGTTTTATTTTCCCAATTAATAATATGCCAACCGTTGTCCAGTATATAACATATTGCCTGCCGATGAGGTACTATTTAAAAATAATCCGGGGTATTTTTCTTCAAGGAGCGGGTTTTACTCAACTCTGGCCACAGGCCGCCGCCTTATTGGGTTGGGGCGTATTGGTGGCCATATTTGCCGCCATGCGGCTTCGTAAACACTTAATCTGATATTCTGGAATAAAAACGGGGCTGGGGCGTATCAACATTGGCAGCGAGGAGATTATGCCAGACTTAACCCAAAAAGTGACGAATTTGATTACCGCCTTGTTCGCGGTTGTGTTTATCGTGCTTGGCGCGGGAATTTTAATGCATTTTTTCCTGCCGGGAGCGCAACTTGCTGTAGGAACGCGGCTTATATTTGGTGGGACAATCTTGGTTTATGGTATTATTCGAGGGGTCGGCGTAATAAAGAATATTCGCAAACAGAGTCAGCCCGAATCGACAATAACATTGGATGATAGGGGCCGTAACCAATAAAAAAAGCTTGACTTAAATGAGGTAATTAGTATTATAGAATTTCAGTTTTTTTGGGGAAACGTAACGGGAAACCAATGGAAAAAAAAGAGGATGACAGTGCTTAAAAAAATCGCCATAAGTTTATTGCTAATTTGTGGAGTTCAGCTTGCTCTGGCGGCTCCGGTGGATGAATTGGTGAAACGAGTGAAAGGCGAAATCGATCGGGGAGACTACTCTGCGGCGTTGGCTCCGGTGGATTCGGCTCTGGCAGTTACCCCCAGCGACTTTAAATTAATCCGAATGAAAGCCGATATCTACTTCGCTCAAAACCTGTCCGATTCGGCTTTAAAATACTACGAACAAGCATTATCACAAAAACCAAAAGACCCCGATGCTCTCTATGGCGCGGGGATATCGGCAATTAACCTGAATCAAACCGCCAAAGCTCTCGATTTGTTTACCCGCGGAACTAAATCCGGCAAGCGCAAGGCCGAATTTCTCTATGGCCTGGGGCTTGCTCAGATGCAATCAGGGTCGCTTTCGGAAGCCGATGTGACTATGCGTAAGGCTATTAAGGCCGATCCTAAAAATCCCAGGTATCACGAAGGCTGGGCGGATGTCAATTTCAAGAAAGAAGTCTGGTCTTTCGCGATTACGGGTTATACGGAAGCCATCAAGCTCGATTCCGCCAATGGCCAACTATACAATAAGCTTGCCCGGTCCCAATTCCAATCCCGCATGTTCAATGATGCTATTGTGAATTTCAAGACTTTCTTGAAATTCGTCCCCACTGATACGGCGGCCTGGTTCGATGTCGGGCGTATTTTTATGGCCTCGAAAAATTACGCGGACGCCGTTTACTGTTTCATTAAATTGACCGAACTGCGTCCCAATAACGGCGAATACTGGTATGACCTGGGAGAATCCTATTATAATCTTAAAGAATACGAAAAATGCGGCGAAGCCCTCGAAAAAGCTGTCGCTCTGAATTTTAAAGTGGCAGAATCGTTCAAAATGCTGGCCAAAGTTTACCAGTTGCGCAAAGATTATTACAAGGCCGATTCAGCTTATACCCGCTTCGAAAACGCCATGGGGCAACCCGAAGAAGTTGATTATTGGCTGGATAAGGGCAAAGTCATGATCAGTATAGGCAGAACGGACCCTGCATTTCTTGATCGTGCCATTGAGGCTTTCGATAAAGCAATTAAACTTGACAGCCTAAACTCATCGGCTTTCGAATATGCCGGCCTGGTTCGTTATTATAAAGAAAATTTCGGCGGCGCCATTCCATATTTCGAAAAAAAGGTCGCGCTCGATGGAGCCAATGTAAGCGTGAATACGCTTCGCAATCTGGCATTCTGCTACCTGAAAACCGAAAATTATTCCAAATCGACAGCTACATTAGAAGATGCCCTCAAGCTAAAACCGGAAGACGCCGCTATGCAGCAGATGCTGGGTAATATCTACAAATTCCGCGGAACTCCCGAAAATGGGCTATTGCCAAAAGCGATTGAACATCTGAAGCTCGCCTTAAAAGATACGACCGGCACTATTCAGAATGGCGATAGGTGTAAGATTAAAGGCGATATCGGTTACTGCTATGTTGTATTGCGAGAGTGCGAAAATGCCATCCAATACCTCGAACAAGCGATTTCCTGCAGCCCTCGTGATGAAAACGTGAATTTGAATATGGCCCGCGCTTATCACTTATGTAGTAAAATTAAAGAGGCTAATACATACTATAAAAAGACCCTCGAAATTAATGCCAATAACAAAGACGCTAAAGAAGGGGAGCTTAAAACTCGCATTCGCTGATAAATATTTTTTAATAGGAGATAATATGGCAAAAACCGACCAAACAAATCCGCAGGATTTACGGTTCAACTACCTCGGATTTGAATATTTGCCTGGAAAACTAAAAGATTTCTGGGAATCGGAAGATGAAAAAAATAAGTATCTGAAGAAGATACACGAGCACAAGGCTACCCAAATTTCGATGGTGCGCGATTTTTCGATCGTGAACGCGAACCAATTCAACAAAGCCGATAGAATTATTATCTCGGTCGCCTCGGCCTTCTTGATTCTATCGCTGTTCATGCCTTATTACAGTTTCATGGCCTTTGGCAAACATGTGTCGGGGATGTCGCTGGGATACCTGTTCAATATCGGGTATGTCGGCAATATCGTCGCCTGGGGCAGTTTGGTCATGAAACTGACTTTAGCTTTATCGGTAATTCTAATTATCATCTCGCCGGCTATTGGTGTGATGGGTCTGATTAAGCTTAACGCGAAACAGAATAATCCGAATTATTTTAAGTGCGTTAAAAGAGTCGGGAAATTGAACATGTACGCGTTGTTCGCTTATGTTTTGTTCTTCCTGCTTTTAGCGACCGGCCAGGCAAACCCGTTCGGTTCGCTTGGTATTGACGCGCTTGGCGAAACGCTAAGTTTAGGCAGCCTGATCGGCATGTCGGGCTATGCCATATGGGTTAACCTTGGAGCCCATGTTTTAGGAATGTTACCTGCTTTAGAATTGTAGTGAACGAAAACATAATAAAATCAGGAGGAATTAAGTGAAACAATCAGTATTCATGATCGTCATGCTGTTAATCTCGCTGGCGGTGGGATTTATAATCTGGGCGCAGTTTTTGCCCGCGTATTTGCGCGAGGGTGGTCCGCTGGTCGCGGTTTTGATTGCCTTGATAGTGCTGTTAATCGGCTTTATTATTGAAAGATGGTTAACCTTGAGAGTTGCCCGCGGGAAATCTTCGGTCCAGGCATTTTTCAAGAAAGTAATCACTTTGCTTCAAGATAACGATTTTGACGGTGCCGTGGCCGCTTGTGATAAACAAAGAGGCAGTGTCGCTAATATTCTCCGCGCCGGAATCGAAAGATATCGCGCCATAAGAGGCGACAATTCGCTGCCATCCGAGAAAAAAGTCGCCGAAACTCAAAAAGCAATCGAAGAAGCCAATGCTCTCGAAGTGCCGCTTCTGGAACGGAACCTCATTGCCCTTTCGACAATCGCTTCGATTGCCACCATGGTCGGTCTGCTTGGAACCACAATCGGTATGATTAGAGCATTTTCCGCTACCGGTCACCGCAAAGGCGGCGTAATCGACGCTCAAGCCCTCGCTGTCGGTATCTCCGAAGCTCTGGTAAACACTGCCGGCGGACTCATTGGCGCCATTGTTGGTATTGTATCATATAATGTATTTGTGAATAAAGTTGATACGTTCAACTACACAATTGAAGAAGCCTCTTACGAGGTCATGCAGCTGATTAAATCGAAAGAGAGCAGTTGATGTCCAAAAAAGGAAAAAGAAGAATCGGTATTGCCATCGATATGACGCCTATGGTGGATATTGGATTCTTGCTGTTAATCTTTTACATGACTACAACACAATTCAAACCGCCGGAGCGCGAACACGTTACGATACCGGCTTCGCATTCGGAAATTAAAGTGCCGGATGCCGGCTTAATCAATATTACAGTCAATAGCAGCGATAATATCTTTATCGAATATGTCACGAAAAATGAGCAAACCGGCGAAATTTATCGCGAATCGCCGGAAGTAACTCTCAACACTCTCAATTCGGAACTGGCCAAAGCCAGAATCAAATTCCCCACCGCGTATATATTGATTAAGGCCGATAAAGATTCTAAGTACGGCACTATCAGGGAGATAATGAATACTATGCAGGATGTGAACATTGATCATTTCTCTCTGATGACCGAAATGAAATCTGACCCAATCGCGCCATCGGCGCTGTAGAGGAGGTGATATCTAATGGGAGCAGTAGATCAACCCCAACGACAAGCAAAAAGCAAAGGCAAGGGGCTTAGACGGCCCAAAAGGCGTATCGGTATCCGTATCGATATGACTCCTATGGTGGATATCGCTTTTCTACTATTGATTTTCTACATGGTCACCACCATATTTTCGGCGCCGCAATCGATGGAAATTGTATTACCACCAAAAGACGCAGATAAGACCAAGATTGAATTAAAAGAATCAAATGTCTTGCAGCTTTTGGTTGACACTGATGGGAATATATTTTGGTTTAATAAAACCGCGACTAATCCTATGGAATTGCCGCAGTTTCTACCATCGCAGGATTTACGGCAATTTCTTTTGAAAAAGAATCAGGAAAACTCAAGTCTAGTTACTGTTATTCGCTTAGAAAAAGATGCCAAATTCGATAATATGGTATATATTTTCGATGAAATTCAGGTCGTAGAACGGTTGTTTAAACAAACAAGCCCGGATTGGTCTTATAAGCGAAGTCTTCAGGATATGACCGAGTGGGAATTCCAGTTAATCCAACAAGCGAAGGCGGCTATGGGCGGTATTCCAAAACCGGCAGGAGGTGTTTCATGAGTTCCTATTCAATCCTTGCTGGTTACGGTAATTTCGAGTTAAAACAGGCTTATCGCCGCAACATGACCATGGGCATGTTGATTGCCAGCGCCTTGGCCTTATTCTCGGTGGGAAGCGTCGTGCTTATCAATAAAATAGCGGGTAAACCGCCGGAGGCCGTGGGTACTATTACAATTAAAACCATACAGGACCTTGGGGCGCCGCCTCCAATCTCACAGGCGGAGGTTCCAATTAATGTTGAGGTTGCCCAGGCCGTACGGCCTACCGTAGGCGTACCGACACCAGTACCCGATGAGCAGGCTCCGGAAGAGGCGACAATCGCCACGCAGGATGAGTTATCGCAACTGGCGGCCCCCGCACCCGTAGTTGATCTTGACCAGCTTGGCGGCAGGGAAATCAATGTCGAAAACATGGATGACCTTCTGCCCCAACCCGACGAGTTCGTGGCCTACGAGGAAGCCCCATCGCCTATTGAACAGGTAACGCCCGTGTATCCCGAAATGGCCCGCCAGGCCCAAGTCGAAGGCGTGGTCTGGGTGAAATCGCTGGTTGACAAGGATGGCAAAGTTCGCGATGTTATGATTGTAAAACCATCCGGCGCGAATGCCGGTTTTGAAGAAGCGGCAATCGATGCCGCCAAGAAAACTGTCTGGAAACCCGCTATTTCTAACGGCCAGCCAGTCGCGGTCTGGGTTTCCTATAAAATCGAATTCGTTCTCAAAGCGCGATAGTTTTCATTCTTGATACGAACTTTAAACCCGGTAATCTCCTGATTTCCGGGTTTTTTGTTTTAATTTCAGAAAAACGATTGCCTTTTTAATCGTTTTGCCCCTAAAATTTGTCTAATGTATAGATGGATATTTCTGGTGTTCCTGATGGCGTTGTCGGCGTTTCATGTTACCGGAGCGACCATGCTTGAGTTTTCGGCGGCCATAACTACCGATTTTCCCATGTTCAAGACATTGCCGGGTTTATCAAACGGCCTGGGTTGGAGTTTTAGCATGGGGATTCTGCCGTTTGAGAAGGGCGGTATCGCTTTAGGCGTATATTCGACCTGGCATAAGTTCGACGCCGATACCGGAACTATTCATTACATTCGCGGCGATTCCCATAAAATGGGGGTATTCGTTCAAGGACAGTATCGCTTTTTAAAAATCAAAGAATATAATTTTCACGCGTATCTGGCCGGCGCTTATAATAGTATCAACGGCGGCGATGAAAACGGCGGTTATCTTGAATATGGGGTTAACTCGGAAGATGTCGGTTACTCGGGGTATGGCGCGCTTTTGGGTCTTGGCGTGAGCCGCCCTTTCGCCGAAAATTATTCGCTTTATTTAAGTGGGAAGTATAGTTTACTTGATTATACGAAACACCAGTACCCATCCTTTATAACGACCGATTTCGCGAATAGCCGCGCCGGTAGTTCTCTGTCAATCAATTTTGGCATATTATATCAAGTCGATTTCGCCGGGTTTTAGAGGACCGAATCGGTTATATTTATCGATTCAAATACGAGAATTAGAACTGAAACAATCTAAGATTATTTACGTTATAGAATAAAGAAACCATTAAAAAGGAGTAACTTTGGATACCCTCGAAAACACTCAGGCTTCCGCTATAGAACAACCAGATGAGCCGGTTTTTTTGACAAGATTGACGAATATCATTGTAAGTCCCGTAAAAGCGATGGAATCGATCGATAGAGCGCCGACCTGGTTATGGCCGATGATTTTGATCGCGGCGATTGCGCTCATCACTGGATTAATCGCCATGCCCTATTCAAACCAGATGGCTATCGAAATGATTCGGAATAATCCCAATATCCCTCCTCAACAAGCGGAAGAGATTATTCAGGGCATGTCGCAGACTGGGCCGGCGGCATACGCGAAAACGATAGGCGGTATAATTTTCGGAATCCCGCTGATGTTCATATTCTTTTCGGCTATTTTTTATTTTGTGGGTTCGGTGATTTTAGGCGGCGATTCAACTTTTAAGAAGGTGTTTTCGATTTGGACCTGGACAAGCGTGGTATCATCGCTTGGGGCCCTGGTTAAATTGCCGTTGATAATAGTTAAAAAAAGCCCGATGGTTACGCTTTCCCCGGCGTTATTTTTAAAAGGGGAACAGATTGGTACGCCGCTTTTCGCGGTGCTGTCCGGTTTCGACTTTTTCTCGGTTTGGAGTATCGTCATATTTGCCATTGGCTTTTCGATTATTTATAAATTCAGCCGGGCCAAAGCCTTCACAACCGTGGGCATACTCTGGATAATCTGGATTGCTATCATGGCCGCTTTCGCGGGTTTGATGAAAAGTTTTGGAATGTAAATATAGAAGAGGAGATACAATGAGACGATTAGCGATTCTGGGGATAATTGTATTAGTATGGGGAGTCATGAGTTCGGGAGCATTTGCCGAAGTTTATTCGCTGGATAAATGCATCGATATCGCGCTTGAACATAACGTATCGATAGTGGCGGCCAAGAACAGTTATGAGATTTCCAAGTTCTCCGTTTATAACAGCTATGGCCGTCTTTTGCCTTCGGTTTCGATATCTACCGGCCAAACCGAATATTGGGAGCCGCGTTACGGTAAAACGCAGGGCGCATCAGGCGGGATTTCGATTAGAGAAACGCTCGGCGGTTTCGGATTGGCCAATCTTCATGATATCAGAGCCAACCGGGCGCGGAAACAATCGAATTATTATGGATATGTAAACACCAGGCAATCAATCGTGCTCGCGGTTAAGGAATCCTATTTCAATCTGATAAAAGCCGATATGTTGATCGATGTTGCCACCGATGCATTAAAGAGGGGAGAAGAACAATTGAAAGTGGCTCAAAGTCGATATGATTTGGGGTCGGCGGCGCTTACCGATGTTCTAAAAGCGAAAGTTCTAAGAAGCAACGCCAAGCTCGATTTAATCACAGCCCAAAATAATTATAATCTGGCCAAAGCCAACTTAAATTCGGTCATGGGAATCGATATCTCGCACGAATTTGAAGTAACCCATGATTTGCCCTCCAATTCATTCGATATCACTTACGATCAAGCTCTCAATCAAGCCATGACTGATAACGCCTCCTACAAAAAATCATCTTATGATTTGACGGTTGCCAAAACCGAGCTTTGCGCCGCCCGCACCAATTTCCTGCCGGATTTATCGTTAAGCGTTAACTACGGCACCGCGGCAGATAAGTATTTCAATCTATTTAAAAATGATTACATGGCTCCAAACGCCACCAGAAGCGTCGGATTTTCGGTTTCATACAACTTGTTTAACAATCTTGGCGATTTGACATCGTTGGTGGCTGCCCGAAAAGGCCTTAATACTGCCAAAGCAAGTTATGAAAACACCCGCAACGATGTAGCATTGGAAGTTAAACAGGCGTTCCTGGATGTCCAACAAAATAAGGAAAAGCTCATAGTTAACGATGAGTCGGTAGCGGCGGCTCAAGAAGATTTAAACATAGTCCGCGAGAAGTATAACCTCGGCGCCGCGACGATTATCGAAGTGCTTGACGCCGAAGTATCGTTTAAAACCGCGCAAACGAATAAAGTCCAAGCGTTATTCGATTACAATCTGGCGATATCAAGGCTGGAAAAAGCTATGGGTAAATAGGTGAAGTATGACTAAGAAAAAGAAGATATTTCTCATCATCGGAGCCGCCGCCATTCTGGTAGCCCTGATCGTGGTCGCGTTGTTAACAAACCAGGAAAAAACGATCGCGGTTACAATTGAGAAAGTGGGGAAAGGTAAAATTGTCTCCATAGTTACCGCCAATGGAAAAGTCGAAGCTAAAACAAATGTGAATATTTCATCCGATGTTATGGGAAAAATCCTCGAAATCCCGGTGGTTGAAGGCCAGAAAGTCGAAAAAGGTCAGCTATTAGTCTCAATCGATAAAACGCAAAGCGCCTCCGAAGTCGATCAAACAAAAGCTCTCCTGGCCGCCGCCGAGGCTGACCGCGAACAAGCGCAGATAAACTTCGATCGCCAGACGCGATTATTCGAACGAAAACTGATTTCGCAGTATGAATTCGATATCGCCAAGAATACTCTCGACAGAACGACCCAGGCTGTCATTCAGTATCGGGCCGCTCTTGAAATCGCCAAAGACCGACTTGGCAAATTCACAATCAGAGCGCCGATAGCGGGCACAATCACCAACTTGATTTCTAAAGTCGGCGAAAACGTGCTAATCGGCACGATGAATAATGCCGGCACGGTTATTATGGTGTTATCCGACCTTTCAGAGATAGTCGTAAAAGCTAACGTCGATGAAACCGATATCGCCTCATTAGCGGTTGGCCAGGATGTTGACATCGATCTTGATGCGTTTCCCGATACAACCTTTAAAGGAAAAGTAACCGAAATCGGCAACGCGGCCAAATCGAGCGTTTATGGCGTACAAGATCAGGTAACTAATTTTGAAGTCACGATACTGATAACGGATACGGTTCCGGGAATCAAACCCGGAATGAATGCGTCGGTTGATATCACCACAAATGTTCGCGAAAATGTATTGAAGATACCGATTCAGGCAATTGTGATGCGCGCCCCCGAAGATACCGTGAAGGGGGCGATGGTTAAAGCTTTTAAACCTGCATCGGAAGATGAAAAAGATAAACCCCTTAGCACAAAGGTTAAGAAAGGCAGCGATAAAGGCGAAATGGATGGCGTTTTTGTGGTTGAAAAAAACGCCGTAAGATTCACCCCTGTAAAAACCGGTATATCAGACCAGCAGTATATCGAAGTTGTCAGCGGTTTAATGGAAAACCAGGAAATCGTAACCGGTTCATTTAAAACTCTTCGCACGCTCAAACAAGGGGATAAAGTAAAAGCCAAGCCCAAAGTTTCCTTCGATACGAAAGATAAAGACTGACGAACACGAAATGGCTATGGATAATAATATACTGATCGAAACTAAAGGTATCTGGAAAACATACCAGGTAGGCGCCGAAACAGTTCATGCGTTAAGCGGCGTTGATTTAACTGTCCGCAAAGGGGAATATATGGCCATCATGGGACCCTCCGGATCGGGGAAATCAACCTTGATGAATCTCATCGGCTGCCTCGATACGCCGTCGCAAGGGCAGTATCATCTCAATGGCAGGCTGGTTTCTACGATGAACGACGATGAATTGGCGCTGATTCGCAATAAAGAGATCGGTTTCGTGTTTCAGACATTCAATCTTCTCGCGCGCGCCAGCGCCCTTCACAATGTCGAATTGCCGCTGATTTATAGCGGCACGCCTGCGGATGAACGCCTGGAGCGGGCAAAAGACGTTTTAGTTAAAGTCGGACTTGGCGACAGAATGAATCATAAACCCAATGAACTCTCGGGCGGTCAGCGTCAGAAAGTGGCGATTGCCCGCGCTTTGATAAATAATCCCTCATTAATCCTGGCCGATGAACCGACCGGCAACCTCGATTCGAAATCGGGGATCGATATATTAAACCTTCTAACGGAAATTAACAAAGGCGGCAACACTATTATCGTAGTCACTCACGAACGGGATATCGCCGCCTGCACTCGAAGGATTGTCTATATCAGAGACGGCCAGATTGAAAAGGAAGAACAACTGGCCAAAACGGGGGCTTAGGATGTCGGCCAAATTATCCTGCATTTATCATCAATTCTTTGAAGGCGTTATAATTGCTTTAAGGGCGATTAAAACCAATAAGCTCAGAGCTATCCTTACCCTTGTAGGAATAGTAATTGGCGTAGCTACAGTTATAACCGTGGTAAGCGTGATAAACGGAATGAATAACTATATCGCGGCCAAAATCAACACCCTGGGACCATCAACGTTTGTGATTGATAGATTCGGCTTAATCACTAATGATGAAGATTGGCTTAAGGCATCCCGCCGTAAGAAACTGACAATAGAAGACATGGAAGCTATTAAGCGTTACTGCCCATTATGCGAAGATGTCGGGGCCAACTCTGGAAGTATCGGTAAAGTAAAATACGGTTCGCAGTATCTGGAAGATATCTACATTATGGGAGTAACGCCAAACGTTATCGATATCACGGATATCGATGTCGCCTCTGGCCGTTCATTTACCGAATCTGACAATGAATTGCGCCGGGCGATTTGCATGATTGGCCCGGATATCGCCGATATGTTGTTCGGAGGCCGCGACCCGCTCGATAAAATCATAAAAATCGATAACTATTATTTGAAAGTTGTCGGGGTGGGAACACGTCGGGGCTCGTTCTTGGGACAAAATCAAGATCTCTGGGTGGTTATACCTCTCAAAACATTCGGGAAGTATTTCGGAAGGCGACTTGATTTGGAATTAAATGTCAAGGCGGTATCGGTGGCGGCGCTGGAGGAGGCCCAGGATCAGGCCAGGGTGATTCTTCGCAACCGCCGCGGCGATAAGTATAAAGACCCAGACAGTTTTGGTATGATGACTGCAGCCTCGCTAATGAAACTGTATAATGATCTCGTATCTACTGCCTGGATAGTGCTGGTCGGAGTCTCAAGTATTTCTCTGGTGGTGGGCGGTATCGTAATTATGAATATCATGCTTGTTTCGGTTACGGAGAGGACTCGTGAAATCGGAATCAGAAAAGCGCTGGGGGCCCGGCGCAAAGATATATTATGGCAATTTTTGGTTGAATCGATAACTTTGGCGATTCTTGGGGGAGCTATCGGAGTCGGTATAGGATGCGGTCTGGCTATTTTGGTCAAAAGCATATCACCGTTGCCGGCCGCTATTGAAACGTGGTCGGTATTGGCTGGTTTATTTATCGCAACATCAGTGGGGATATTTTTCGGTATATTTCCGGCGATGCGGGCCGCGCGGCTGGATCCGGTGGAGTGCCTGCGCTATGAGTAAATTAGCATTTATATCGACTCGATTATTGCTAGCGATTCTTATTCTTATAATCGCGATTGGTATAGTATTCACCGGTAACGGAAATCGTATCGTCTTGATTATTCTCGAATTGGCGATTTTAACAATCCTGTTATTCAAGCGGCGAATCCGGGATAGTCGGGCGGCTAAATATTTTATCGAATATAAAGAAAGTATGATCATGGCCGTTGGTACGTTTAAGGCCCATAAGCTGCGTTCTTTTTTGACGATTCTCGGCGTATTGATCGGCGTATCATCCATTATCGGAATGGTTTCGCTAATAGAAGGGTTAAACGGTTCCATCCGAAATCAAATCGAAAACCTTGGTTCTAACGTAATTTATATAAGCAAATATAAGCCCGGCGTGGTGATGGGTCACCGGAGCTCATCCGAACGCAATCGACCATCGATTGTTTTTGAGGATGCCCTGGCGATCAAGCGCTACTGCCCGGATGTCGATGGAGTGGCGCCGCAAAATTATTACCGCAAACCGGGCGGAAATGTCATAAAATTCAGAGATAATCAAGCGCGCAATCCGGCGTTTTTTGGGACTTTACCCGATTACGAGGAAGTCAATAACTCGTATGTGGCTTCCGGCCGGTTTATTAATTATAACGATGAAAAATACCGCGCTTTTGTCTGTGTACTTGGGGCGGATATCGTCGATGCTATATTCCCGGGAATCGATCCTATCGAAAAGGAAATTACCATAAATGGAGATAAATTTACGGTTGTCGGCGTGATGGAAAAACGCGAAACCATGATGGGTTCCAGCGAAAATAATTATGTTCTGATACCCTATAACACATTCAAAAAAATTCATCCCGAAGAAAAAGAACTCTGGCTATCGGCAAAGGCCAGAAGCCCCGAGGTCTTGCAGGACGCGATAGACCAGATTACCGACCTTATGCGCCGCCGCCACGGGCTTAAATACACGCAAGAAGATGATTTCGCGGTATTCACTCAAGAGAGCCTTATGGAAATCTGGAAATCGTTGACACAGGCGGTCTGGTTGGTGATGATAGTGATATCATCGATCGGCCTTCTGGTCGGCGGGGTCGGAGTTATGAATATCATGTTGGTTTCTGTTACCGAAAGGACCCGGGAAATCGGTATCCGCAAAGCGGTGGGAGCAAAACGGTCCACAATTTTGTGGCAGTTCTTAATCGAAGCCGCCACTCTTTCGGGAATAGGGGGAATTATGGGTATAATCGTTGGCATATTAATATCGCAGTTTATCGCGCTGGTTTCCCCGCTGCCGGCAGTGATTTCAATTCCTTGGGTAATAATTGGCTTTTGTTTTTCAGTCGCCGTGGCTATAATATTCGGGTTGTATCCGGCGGCGCGGGCTTCACGCCTTGACCCAATCGAGGCTTTGCGATACGAATAGAAACTGAAATCGCGCTCGATTTGTTAAAAGGGGTGAAGATTGATTGTATAAATTCGGCGGGGAGGATGTTACAATGAGAAATATGCTGGTTGCGATTATTGTGTTATTTGTTGCTGTCGCGGCCTGGGGGCAAACGGATGAAATTCCATCCAGCAAGTTCTACGTGGATTATGCTTCATTCAAATCGGAGACGCCCGGCATAAATCGGTTCGAGATATACTATCAAATATTTACTTCGGGGTTGCTCTATATTCGTCAAAAAGATGAATACATGGCTCATTATTCTGTCGGAGTCGTGATAAAAAAGTCCGGCAAACAGGTAACTGCCTCCGAAAAAGAAGAATACATCAGGGAGTCGTCCTATGAAAAAACTACCGGTGAAAAGGATTTTGTTATTAACTCGTTCAGATTCAATCTTCCGCCGGGTAAGTATGAAATAAATATCGCGCTCCATGATCTCAATTCCGATGATATTGTTCATCTAAAAGCGCCGTTCACAATTCCCAATTACGATGCCAAAACGCCGATGTTTTCGCAAATTCAGTATGCCCGTAAAGTAGAATTGATTTCGCCCGATTCAATGACTGGCGATACGCTAAACAACAAAATGGCGCGCAATTTTGCCAAGAATGAATGGCTGATCATACCATCATGCTCCCGCAATTACGGCGATGAGGCGACGCAATTAAAATTCTATTTTGAGTATTATCGAAAATTGCCTATGGTCGATTCCAACACGATCGCTTACGAGTTGATCGATAGAAAAGATAATACGGTGGTTGCCGATACTACCGCCCCGTTTTTAAACGCTAAATTAGGAATGCTTGGAATTTTATCGCTTGAACATTTGCGGCCCGGCTTATACGATCTTAAAATTACCGCTTACGATTCGAATCGCAAAAAACTGGCCGAATCGAAATCGTCATTCAACGTGGTCTGGTCGGCGCTGGCTTTGGTTCGAAATGATTTCGAAACTGCCGTCGAGCAATTGCGCTACGCGGCCAATAATGAACAGCTTAATAAACTAAAAAAAGCCGCGAAGGAAGATCGGATTAAACTTTGGAATGAATTCTGGAAATCGAAAGACCCCACGCCCAATACCGAAGAAAACGAAGTTAAGGATGAGTATTATCGCCGGATTGCGTACGCCAATAAACATTTCACTTTCATGAATAGAGAAGGCTGGCGATCGGATTTCGGGATGGTTTATATTATTTATGGCGAACCGGATGAAATAGAACGTCACCCCTATGATAGGGAAAGCCGACCTTATGAAATCTGGTATTATTATAATCCGCGCCGGACGTTTATATTTGTTGATTCGGGCGGCTATGGCGATTATATGTTACAATATCCTTATGATGGCGACGTTAATAAAAGACGATACTAACCAGGAGAGGGGATTGAAATGATTTGTTTTAAATATGTCATTTCCGTGGCGTTAATTAACCTTATTCTGGGGATTTCCGGAGCGCTGGCCGCCGACCTGGCCCTCTGGGCCGATTACGCTTGCTTCAGGTATACCAACAGTGTCGAAAAAAGCTATGTGGAAATTTACTACGGCCTGCTGAGAAACCAGTATAATTTTCAGCCGGATAGCAATGGTTATCACAGTTATGTTAATCTTACTGCTATCGTCATGTCGGATAGCGGTCAGTTAGTTGATTCAAGCTCATGGCGAGTAGGCCTGCGCGCCAATTCATTGGTAGAAGCAAAAGTCGCCAATTATATCAGCAATGACATGATTACCGCCCAACTTTCCCCCGGAAACTATAACGTGCTTATTAAAGCATCCGCTTTAACGGGAGATAATACCGGGGAAAAATTGCTTAAGCTATCGGTGCCTGACTTTGATAAGAACTCCCTTTGCATGTCGCAGCTACAGTTGGCGTATAACATCGTCGAAGCCGATGGTGGTCCATTTGATAAGGGCGGGAAAAAAATCGTACCAAATATCCGACGCGTGTTTTCGCATGATGATAAAATCCTTTATTATTACGCCGAGGTCTATAACCTCGACACCTCCCTTTCTGAATATGAAACCATGATCAGGATATATGACGCCAATGGCAATCTCTATAAAGAAATATCGCCTTCAACGCAAACAGTCGCGGGACGTTCAACCAGTTTGCTTAGCGGGTTCAATATATCGGCGTTCCGCTCCGGCTATTACAGGCTTGTCGTGACGGTTGCTCAGGGTATAGATAACGTTTCCGCCGAAAAATACTTTGAAGTAACTCCCGGCAAGGTTGAATATGAAATCGCCAGAGAAAAAGAAGAACTCGCCGAATATCCCGAAGCGGTAAATATCACCAATGCCGCCGAGGCCAAGAAATTCCGAAATCAAATACTTTACATCGCCAATCGAGATGAGCTTAAGCAGTACGATGCTTTACCGATTGAGGGAAAAAGCGGCTTCGCGAAAGCTTTCTGGCAAAAAAGAGATACTGATCCTGCCACCCAGATTAATGAGTTTAAATTAGAGCACTATCGCCGTTTTAAATACGCTAATGAAGCATATTCGACTTTTCAAGATGTCAACACTGAACCCAACGGTTGGCGAACCGATATGGGACGTGTGTATATAACCTATGGCACACCGTCGGATGAGGAAAACTACCCTTCAGCGCTGGAAGAAAAACCGTGGAAGCGCTGGAATTATGATAATGTACAGGGCGGCGTTTATTTTATCTTCATCGATTTGGATGGATACGGAACCTATAAATTGGTTCATTCTACCGCCAAAAGCGAACCTAAAAATGAAAATTGGCCTTACCTGGTTAATCCAAATCTAAACAGGAATACCGATCCGACTTCGGATGGCAATTGACATTATCCAGCCAACCTGTTATCTTAACCCGCATGATTGAAACAAGAAAACTTACTAAGATATTCGAAGATAAAAAACGCGGCCGCGTTTTAGCTGTTGATGATGTCAGTTTTTCTGTCAACAAAGGCGAAATTTTCGGCCTTTTAGGTCTAAATGGCGCTGGCAAAACCACGACCTTAAGGCTTCTGGCCACAATCCTAAAACCTACATCCGGCACCGCGTTTCTTGATGGGCTCGATGTTGTTAAATTTCCCGAAAAAGCCAAGGCGAAGCTGGGATTTTTAACGGGGGCTACCGGTCTGTACGCCCGTCTTCAAGCCCGCGAAATGATTCATTATTTCGGACTGCTTTATGGATTATCGGAATGCGATGCCGATAAGCGCACCGACGAACTGATTACGACATTTAACCTGACTGACTTCGCCAAAGTAAAATGCGATAAGTTGTCCTCGGGGAATAAACAGAAGGTATCGATTGCCCGGACAATGGTGCATGATCCGGAAATTATTATCCTTGATGAGCCAACTGTGGGGTTGGATGTTATCACCAGCAGGGCTGTTGTAAATTTTATCAACGATGAAAAAAAACGCGGTAAGGCGATTATCTTTTCAACTCATGTGATGCATGAGGCGGAAAAACTATGCGATCGGATAGGTATTATAGACCGGGGCAAAATCATCGAGGTTGGCACACCCGATGAACTTAAAAGCAAAACACGATGTGTCGACATGGATGATGTTTTCGTAAAACTGGTTGGGGATAACGGTAATGTTTCGTAATATAAAAATAATCTATAAAAAAGAATTGCTGGATGTTATCCGAGACCGCCGCACGATTATTTCGATGGTTGTGGTGCCGATTCTGATATTTCCGTTGTTGACAATTGGTTTTTCGGGCGTGATGGCGAACCTGATGCAAAAATCAGCTGCCGAAAAACATAAAATAGCCATAATCAATAAGGCAAACGCTCCCGAATTATTTGCGCTAATCGATACCTCATCGAAAGTCGAGATCGTCTTAACTGATCCGCCGATCGATTCGGCAAAGCAGGCGATTCTTGATAAACTGATAAAAGCCGCCATTGTTATACCGGATCAATTCTCCCTAAAAGTATCTAACGGCGAATCGACTTCGGTGCAAATCTTATATGATGCATCCGAAACGAAATCCGATTTTGCGCTCGATAAAGTAAAAGACCTGGTGGCCAGTTATAAGCTGGGCGTTTTGAATTCGCGGTTAATAAACAAAGGGTTGGACCCCAAATTGCTGGAACCATTCCGTATTGATGAAACCAATGTCGCCTCCAAAGAGAAAATGGGCGGCCTGATTTTATCGATATTTCTTCCTTATATAATTATTTTATTGAGCATGGTTGGGGCGATGTATACCGCGATAGATTTAACGGCTGGCGAAAAAGAACGCGGCACTCTGGAAACGATTTTAGTCAGCCCCATACCGCGATGGCAGCTGGCTACCGGCAAATTCCTGACCATCTTAACGACTTCGGTTGTTTCGACATCGCTGGCAATTATAAGTATGTCGGCCACGATGCTCTACGGAATGCATTCGTTCGGGCGAATGGGAGAAGAAATGGCGATTAATATTACCCCGGTAATGATCCTCATCATTCTCTTGATGATGATTCCGACCGCGTGTTTATTCTCCGCCCTGTTGATGTCGATTGCTATTTTCGCCAAATCATACAAAGAGGCGCAAAGCTATCTTTCTCCGCTTATGACAATAGTTATATTGCCGGCCCTGGTGGCGTTCTTGCCGGGCGTAGAGCTTGACCTGAAACTCGCCCTGATACCGGTGGTCAACATTTGCCTTTGTATTAAAGAATCTTTGATGGGTCATATTAATTGGCTTTATGTCGCGATTATATTCCTGACCACTTTCATTTATGCCGCCTTCGCGATTTTTATTACTCATCGCATGTTTGAAAAAGAAAGCGTCTTATTCCGCTCATGAACGATCAGACGTCCGATTCGCCTCAAAAGAATATCCAGACTCAATCGCAGCGGTCCGGAAATGCCGGGATTGAGCATTTACTTATCGAAGCTTCGCATATTTTAAACTCCGACTTGGAGCTTCAACAGCTGCTTAAAAACGTCCTCAAAATCCTGACCGATTATCTGAATGCCGAGGCTTCAGCTATATATCTCACCAATTACGCCGCGGGCGAACCGGAGTTGTTCACGTTCTCCGTCGACGGCAAGATAGTGAATCGACCTCGTCCGCCGGCAGAGGGTATTGGGGTAGCCGCCCGGGTCATAGAGACTCAGGCTCCGCTGATGATTAATAATTTCAATTCCGAAGAAGCGCTAAAATGCTGTGTGGATGAAAAATTGGGGTTGTCATCGCGCAATCTCATTGCCACGCCCATTTTTTACAAGGATCAGCTTCTCGGCGTAATTGAGGTCGCAAATAAAAAAGGGGAGACCGATTTCAGCGAAACCGATTTGACGATCATGAACGCATTAAGCGAACAGATCGGCCTGGCAATTTCCAACGCCGAATTGATTCAAAACCTGCGCAAGAAAAATATCGAAACCCAGAGCCTTTATGAAGTCGGCAAGCTGCTTTCCGGAAAACTTGAGTTGGAAGAACTGCTTCAAATCATTATCGAACAGGTTTTCAATCTCGTAAAAGCCCGTTTGGCCACTATTTATCTTGTTGACCCAAGTGATGGGTCTATCCGCGAAGTTGTATCGATGGGGTTACCGCCCGATTACGAATCGAAATTGACGATGAAAATAGGGGAGGGGATCACAGGCTGGGTGGCCAAAACCGGTCAAACTGCCGTGATTAATAATGTGGCCGAAAATCGCCACTACATCCCGCTTCTCCCCGAAACGAAAAGCGAAATAGCCGTGCCATTGTTATCTCGCGGCAAAGTGATCGGCGTGTTTAATGTCGAATCCGACCAACTAAACGCCTACTCCAAAGATGATTTGGAATTATTACAGACTTTCGCCAGCCAGGCCGCCATTTCGATCGAGCGCGCCTTGTTGTATCGACAATCGCTGCAACAGAAAGCTTTTAAGGATGAGCTCGATATCGCCCGCAGAATCCAGCAGACATTCTTGCCTAAAGCAGGCCCTCAATTGATCGATTACGATATTTCCGGCGTAAATATTCCCTCCGAAGCGGTCGGCGGCGATTACTACGATTTTATAAACATAGTCGTTAACCAGTGCGGCATTGCTATCGCCGATGTCTCCGGCAAAGGAATAGGCGCAGCCTTGATAATGGCGACATATAGGGCATCACTAAAAGCCGAAATCCGAAACAATTTCGCTATCCGAACTATCCTTGCCAAAGTGAATGGCCTGTTATACGAATCTATTGACCGCCAAAACTATGTCACTGCCGTTTATGGCGTGCTCGATATCCGAAACCATATCTTCACATACTCTAATGCCGGGCACCCCTCACCGTTGCTCTTCAAGGCCAGTGGCGAAATCCAAGAATTGACCTGCGGCGGCTACGCTATCGGGATGTTCGCCGATTCGGTGTATGAAGAAGCATCCATATATTTGGGGCGGGATGATATCCTGCTTATGTACACGGATGGCGTCACTGAAGCCCAGAATCAAAACGGCGAGGAATTCGGCGTTACTCGGTTGCGCGAAGTGGTCCTTCAATCACGCAAACTGTCATCCAAGGAAATCCTCGAAAAGATTGTCGAATCAGTCAACACGTTCAGGAATTCCAATCTTGAGGCGGACGACCTGACAATGATTTTAATAAAATCGATTAGGTAGCACCCCAACCCAATTTCCCAAATCAGATTGTTATAAATTATAACATTGTGAATATGTTATTTAAATTTTTCAGCCATTTACCCTTATTTCTATAAAATTTTTTAAAGAAAGGTTATAATTAATAACAGATATCATCATTGGTTTGTTAATTGCTTTTACTTTTGTTTTGTTAATCGCACAATATCAATAAGTTATAAGATTTCACAAGAAAATATATCTATGGCATGGCAGTTGCTATAATAAGTTGCAGTTTGCTTCTCTCCCCTCAGTTACTTTGGGTGGGGGCTGTCACAAAAAGACAGCCCCCTTCTTAAGGAAAGAAGCGGAAAAGTAAACAAGAAGGCAAAAAAGATGATTGCCAAAATAAAATCCCAAGACCAAATAGGACATTGATAGGGTAACGTTGGGTAAAAATACCAGGGTTGATTTCATATGGAAAATCTTTCACAACTCAATCCAAGGTTAGCCTTCGAACAGATGGCGGTGGAGTATCGCGAACACCTCTATCATTATGCTTTATCGCTTACCCGCGATCAGTCCGTCTCCGAAGACCTCGTACAGGATACTTATTTGAAAGCGCTCCGGGCGTTTGGGATGTTCCGGCTTGGATCGAATTTCCAGGCCAGGTTGTCAAAAATCATGCTGAATACTTTTATCAATAACTATAATCGAAATAAACGAAGCCCGCTCGATTACGGACTCGAACTATACGACCACGACTCGGCCAGCGAATCGCCCAAGCGGCAATCGACCGAATATGTCGATAGTTATGATGAATCGAGTATGCTCGATTATTTCACCAGCGATGAAATCAGGAAAGCATTACTTAGCCTATCGGCCGATTACCGCAATTGCATTATCATGGCCGATATGATGGGGCTGACTTATCGGGAGATTTCGTACTTGAGCGGTTCTCCGATGGGGACAATTCGGTCGCGGCTATCGCGCGCCCGATACATGCTCAAGCGCAAATTGCTCAAAGCCGGATTCGCGTCGGCCAGCTAAGCCAAACGAGAGAATCTCGCCAAAAGCGAACGAATCTGAAAAAATCTTTTCGTCAGGGCAATCCAAAACGGGTTGCCCTTTTTTTGTTGAAATAATTTATGTACTAGTAGATAATGGAAATTATGCCGGAATATAAGCCCAAAAGTACCATTTGTGTCGTGGACATGAAATGACCGAAACAACCAATCAAATAGTCCAGCGCCGGATATTCGCCCTGTATATTGGCCTGCTTGTAACATTCGTGGCGCATGTGCTGGAAGAAATCTACGGCAATTTTAAGGCGATATAATATTTGGGGCAATTATGGTTTATGGTTATCAACTGGATATTTATCTGCATTCTGGCGGCTCTGTTATATTTTATTCTGATTGGCAAACGCTGGGCATATATATGCGGGATAATTTATGCCGGTCTGTTAACGCTCAATGGTCTGGCGCATAATATCGGATTGTCGATTACGGGGCAATATTACGGCGGAGTCGCGGGCAGTTTTACCGGCTTGGCGTATCTGGTAATCGGGCCAATTTTGATTGTGGAGCTGCGGAAAGGGATGAGGGGTGGAGCGGGAACGCAGTAATTCTTTTTCCCGGGTGCCCCATCCGCTCTGCGGTGGGGTCGTAACTATTCATCCTTATGATAGTCTTTTTTGTGCCTTGATTGATTCCCTCTTTTCTCCTTGCCTCTTTATCTTATTATCCCTTAAAATCCCCCCGATATGCAGCCCGATGATTTACTGATTGTCTTTGTAACCTGTCCGCCCGACCAGGCCGCCGGTATCGCCGATTTACTGGTTATCGAAAAACTCGCCGCCTGCGTGAACATTTTCCCGGTTAATTCCGTTTATTTCTGGAAAAACGAAATCCAGCACGATAATGAATCGCTTCTGATTATCAAAACCATCACTCGGGCTTACGATGAGTTAGCAGTTCGATTAAAAGAGATTCACCCATACGAGGTGCCCGAAATTGTCGCGGTTAAGGCTTCGGAGGTTGATGATACATATCTGAAATGGGTCGAAACTCAAACCGGCCCAAAAGCGGAATAAATTTGGTATTGAGTAGGTCAGGAGCTTTGTGGTCTTGGCAGTGACCCTAAATTATTTCGCATAGGGGCAAGACATGCCTTGCCCCTACGGGGTAACAAGAGCTGTTAATCCCGGGCGTATGCCATAAGCTCCAAGAAGAGATATATAAATAACGAAAGGAAATCCCAATGAAATACTCAGAAATCCAGGATGGTTACCTGCTTCGATTCGAAAAAGGGGAGGAGTTCATGGCCGGACTCACCAATTTTATCGCCGAAAAGAAAATCCCCTCCGGAGTCCTCTGGGGTGTCGGGGCTATCACCGATGTCACTCTCGGTTATTTTTCCAGCCACGAAAAGAAATACTACAAGCAGGAATTTCATGAAGAATATGAATTATTGAGTTTTTCGGGCAATATCTCTTATCTAAACGACACCCCAATGGTTCACGCTCATCTAGTGATGAGCAAAACCGATTACAGCTTAATTGGCGGCCATTGTTTTTCGGGGCATGTAGCAATAACGGTTGAGATATATATCCATAAGTTCGAAAAGATTTTCCATCGCGCGATGGATCCCGATGTCGGCCTAAACCTGATTCAGTTTTAACCATGAGTAAAATCGTTACGATAATTACCGATTTCCGGACCAGCGATGGCTACATGGGAGCTATCTTTGGCGTGATCAAATCGATTAATCCGGCACTGGAGATAATCACGATAGCCTCCAATATCCCGCCGGCCGATATTCGCAAGGCCTCAAGAGCGCTGGCGAACAGCTACCGGTTCTATCCCGAAAACACTATCCATATGGTCGTGGTTGACCCGACCGTCGGGCCCCGTCGCCGCGCCCTCATAATCGATGATGGCCGCTATCTGTTCTTAGGTCCAGATAACGGCGTTTTAACACCGGTGTTGAAAAATTGTCCTGATTGTATATGCTACGATGCGCAAAATCCTAAATATCAGCTTGTCTCAACCTCCGAAACTTTTCACGGCCGCGACTTATTCGCGCCGGTGGCGGCATATTTAAGCTTGGGCATACCCCCCGATGAATTCGGCCCAACGATAACCGACCCGGTATTAATAGAAGACCCGCAACCGGAACAGGTCGGCAGGGACATACTCGGCAAAGTTATCGATATCGATGCCTTCGGCAACCTTGTTACGAATATTCCCGCCGAGATGATTCCAGATAATCCGATAATTACAGTCTGCGGCCGTAAAATAGAGGGGCTTTCACAGAGCTATGCCGATGTCAAAGAAAAACAGCCGCTGGCTTATATTGGATCATCCGGTTCGCTAGAAATAGCTATAAATAGGGGTAATGCCGCCAACTATTTTGGCGCGTTTATTTTTGAGGACCTTAAAATTAGCGATGGCGGCCAACGCTGACCTTTATTTGATTGTTACTTATGACTAATGGCAAAGATAATACCTCAAGCGAGATGTCGTTCTTAGAACATCTGGAAGAGCTTCGCTGGCGGCTCATTAAATGCGTCATTGCCGTGATTGTCGGCGCGGCGGTCGCTTATGCATACTCCGATTGGTTATTCACGATTATCTGGCGCCCGTTGCAAATAGCCTCCCCGGGAATTAAACTTCATTTTTTCA
>CAZTNJ010000012.1:0-234 GCA_964614835.1 uncultured Ignavibacteria bacterium
ACATTGTGTTTAGTGTTCGGCGGATTATAAGCAACTTGCCCTTCGCCGAATTTCGCTCTCCCCAAACCATCCGCCTCAATTTCGCCATTGCCCGATAAAGCTATCACTAATTCCTCATAATCTTCCGTGGAATGTTCTCCCACAGATTCGCCCGGCTGTAATATCACATGTCCGGAATGTAGTTTGATACTTTTCCCATCCTTGAGAATAGGAAAAAACTTAGAATCCGATTCA
>CAZTNJ010000012.1:244-13215 GCA_964614835.1 uncultured Ignavibacteria bacterium
TCGATTAGAAATCATCATTTTGATTCATCATTTATTCCTTCAGTAAAACTAATGGTCATCAATAGTTAAAATAAAATGGCGCCGCTAAAAAGCAACGCCATTTTTGATACAGCTTTCCCGTATATCTTACTTAATCGCCGAATCTTCCGGCAGGAGACGGGTCGTAAATTTAAACCTGCTTAAGAACAATGGAATATTGGCATTGGTAATGGTTTGTCCCCCTTGAAGGGTAAGCATGTCATCCCAATGATTATTATTGTTCGCGTCATAGTAGCCTAATGGTTCATTGCTATCAATCGTTCCGTCATTATCCAGGTCATCCCAAGCCTCGATATAAGCCTGTAGCGTGCCATTGAGCTGGAATTGCATTGTATAAGCGCCGTTCGTGGACGCAGGTGTGGGGAGGATACCATAAATATAAGCGCTATGCGATGTATCGAGGAAGGCATAAGGGTGACTTAATGTGTGACCCGGCCAGGTAATTGTTCCGCTAATGGTAGTAACGTTTGATAGCAATTGCTCAATCGTTCCGATAAAATCACTTAAAAAACCAGCCCATCCTACTTGGGCAAAGGCTAATCGGCCATAATTTGTCTCTTCATACATTGCTGTCCGGTAGGGCATATAGATAGTTAAGCCACCTCGGGGCAATGCCGGCGCGTTGGTATTCGTTATTTCGATAGCATCGTTTAGAGCGGAAATCACCGAATCACAGGCATACCTAATCAGGTTGATGTTTTGTAGGTTTGGTTCCTGTTTTACTTTCATTGCGAATTCGCGAAGATCGACATTTGCCGGATCATCATAATTTGTGGTATGCGTATTTAGCCAGGCGTCCAATACTTCCAACCAATAGTCGCCTGCGGATGTATGAAGCTGAGTTCCGAAATTATCGATTTTTGCTGCCAGTCGCTGCATCTTGCTAAGATCAGTTGCGGCCATATGGACGATTTTTTGTTTTGTCACGCCAGCCTGATAAACTGCCGGGGGAATGGCGTTAGCCAACTCGTTTCCAGACATTGTCGGAGTACCAGTCAATTGAGTCAGCCACGTATCAGCGCCAAGCACACTTTCCATCGGCATGGAGAATTCGGAGGCAACCAAATAATTGGCGCAATTGCGAAGCTCATAGGCAACTTCGACCATCGACATCAAGCAAGCATGAAAGGTAATAACGTCGAATTTGTCAATTCCCGCGGCGGTCAAAGATTGTTTAATGGCAGTAGCCATGTCCACCATCGTCATCAAATTGCCTGATCCGTTTTGTTCATCCTCGCAGGCTCCGCGCCAACCGCCGCCGTGATCATCAATTATCAACATATACTTCTTGGCCGGATAATTCGACAACCCGTAGTTTAAGAACTCCCTTAAAGTTGCCGGGTCGGACATGTCTTTAGTGCCTTTATTAGCCAGCATTCGCGAACTTATATTATCACCCAAATCATCCGGATAGTGCTCAATGTAATAATATTTGGCGATACCGCCTGTCCGCAGCGATGATACCATCGCGATTATGTTGACATTTTCGGTCGAGCCGACTTGCTGTAAATCTTGAATATCCTGAATGCAATACGAGTTTCCTCCTTGCGTGTAATCTAGATTGTTGTTGCCATCGGCATAGACCAGAATGGTCCATTCAGGTTTTGTATCCGGATTGTTGCTTTTTTTTCCGCAACCAGATACAAGAATTAATGCTAACCCGATAAGAAAGATCGGAAACAACGATAATGCTTTAGCTTTTCGCATCTTCTCCTCCCGCGACTTACTTTTTCCAGGTTGCCGATATATATGCTTTCGTAACTGTAAAATATGGCCATGACTTTATTTAGTCAAGCGCTTTAATCATCATGGGTAGATTCGTTTTGGTGCAATCCAACACCCCATTCTATGGGGCAATTCCCATATTATTAGGATCGTTGTATATTTCTTGCGCAGTTAAACAATGTTAATATATGAGCCAACCATCAGAATACAGGCAGGTTATACAAAAATACGGCGCCACCTGTCATCCCATCAGTTTGGCATATCCATTGCTTATAAAGGTGTAGGCAAGGAGACATATATGAAGAAAATAACTAAATACATCAGTGGCTTCACCATGATTGAGGTCATGGCAGGCATGGTACTAATTACGGTTGGGCTACTAATGTTGATGCCTATGATGGCGGTTTCCATGAGGGGAAATAGTATCGCCCGGGGTTCCACTGAGGCTTCGGTGCTTATCAAGGATAAAATCGAGGAATTAAAGAACTCGATTAACCCTGTTTCCGGAATTGATACTCTTGGAAATCATATATGCACCTGGACAGTCACCAGCCCCGAGACAAATCTGCGGAGGATTCAAGTCCGGGTAGATTGGAGCGACAGGAATGGTCTGGTGCATTCTAACAGCATGGTTACTTACACAACGGTGGAGTAAAATATGAATATCTTCAGAAGAATCATAAATGCCGCCGCCTTTACTATGGTCGAGATGCTGATCGCCGCTCTGTTGACTACGGTAATAGTTACCGCGGCCTTAAAGGTTTATAACGTACAGCAAAAGCACCTTTTAGTTCAGGAGCAAATATCCGATATGCAGCAGAGCGTTAGGTCATCGATGGACGAACTATCAACCAAAATCCGTCTGGCCGGCTATGGGCTTCCGCCGAATTTCACTTCGCCGATCATAGCGTCAAACACAAATCCCGATACCATTACGGTCATTTATAATGATTGTAACGTGAGTGATATCTCAATCGAGCACGCTATGCCGCAGCCATCTTCGGAATTACGTTGCGACGGCCACGATTTGACGGGAATCAACGATGGAGATTGGCTATATATCTATGATCCATCAACCAATACCGGCGAATATTTCCAGACTACTCATGTTCAATATTCGTCTGGCCACATTCAGCATAACACAATGCCGCTGTCGAAATGTTATCCGGTGGGATCGCGAGTCCTTAAAATTTCGATCATGAAATATTATATCGACCAAACCACCGACCTTAATCATCCTCGTTTGATGTCCCAGGCGTTCAATCAGGCGGCCCAAATTTACGCGGATAATATCACCGATTTGCAATTTCAATATGTGCTGTCATCGGGGGCTACCGTAGATGTGCCGCCGATAGCGGCGATGATTCGCGAAGTGATAATCAGGCTTAATTCCCGAACCGACAGGGCAGATAATAAATTCGCCGTTAATTATCGAACCAGAAACCTGGAAACAAGGGTTAAAGTGCGCAATCTCGGGATGCGTTGATAATTAGCGTTTGTTGAACGGCGGATAACTTTTGGAAATGTATCGGTCAGGCAAAATGCCGTGACAATGAATAAAAGAGAGCGTATTGGGAAAGGAGCAGTAAAATGAAAATAACCAATAGGCCATTATCAAATCAGCACGGCGCCATCCTGATAGTCTGTATGGCGTTGTTATTGATGCTGTCGCTTATTGGCATCGCCTCCATTTTTACTTCAAATACGGATATGCAAATTGCCGATAACAGCGTTAAATCGACCGGCGCGTTCTATGCGGCCGAATCGGGTTTAGAGAAGGCCGCGGCCAGTATATCTAACGCCTACCGGACCACCGGCGCGCCGCCCAATCCGCTTCCTTCCGATACGATGAATGAGTTGCGTTATCGATACGGCTACTATACCACGGATGATGGATCCGCCACAGTTCAAACACTTACAGAGGGAAGCTATAAGGGGCTTTATGGGCTGGTCAAATCGTTCACCATAAGATCGATTGGTATCGATACTGTCAGCCGCGCCGGGGCTGAAGTCAGAATGCAAATGGAGGACGCCCTTATTCCAGTTTTTCAATTCGCGGTTTTTTATGAATACGATCTGGAAATCGCTCCTGGTCCTTCGATGACACTCGGCGGCCGCGTTCATACAAATCATGATATGTATTTACAGTGTGATAATTCGCTTTACATCGATTCCTATCTTAGCGCGGCCGGAAACATTTTACATGGTCGTAAAGCCGGTTCAGGGCTGGGTACTACTACCAAAGATGTATTTATTAAAGACGCCAGCGGAACATATCAGGGAATGAAAAACAGTAATGGCACTTTCCTCGATGCCAACAGCAGCGATTGGGTTAATACCTCACTTGATAGATGGGATGGCCGGGTGGAGGATGGCAATCATGGGATCACTCCATTGTATATGCCGGTTGTGGCCGATGGCCCGGCGACCGACTTGATCGATAGAGCGACCGGCAACCCCGATAGCTACGAAAATAAAGCTGGTCTAAAGTTGGTGGATGGCCAGGCATATTTTAAAGAATCAAATGGCACCTGGACTAATGTCACTTCCGCGCTAACCGCTGCGGGGGTTATTTCGAGCGGGTCTTTTACTGACGCTCATGAATCAAAGACGGTCAGCTCAATTGATATCGACATTTCCAAGCTTAACGGTTCGATTTATTATCCGACCAACGGTATAATCTACGCGTCGAAACCCGCCTCTGGTACATCTTTAAGCGCCGTCCGATTAAAAAATGGGGCCGAATTAAAATCAGCCCTTACGATCGCGACAGAAAACCCTCTTTACACGGTTGGCAATTATAATACTACCAACAAGAAAGCGGCTGCCCTTATTGCCGATGCATATACCGTGCTTTCCAACAACTGGGCCGACAGTAAAAGCGGTTTGTCCAGAGATTCGAGGTTAGCGACAGCCACTCAAGTAAATGCCTGCTACTTAACCGGGAATTATGAAACCGGCACTGGCGGACGGGCTTATAACGGCGGTTTTGAAAACCTGCCTCGCTTTTTAGAAAATTGGACTGATATCAGATTTACCTGGCGTGGCTCGGCTGTTGATTTGTGGTATTCACGCAAAACCAGCGGCGCCTGGGGCGGGTCATATTACACACCGCCGGTTCGCGATTGGGCATTTGATACCGATTTGCTAGATCCCAACAAATTACCCCCTGGAACTCCGATGGTGAATGTGGTTCAGCGCAAGAACTGGGTACAAAAAATCAATAATAGCCTGACGCTATCATATTAAAATCGCAGTGCTTTTAAATAACTTTAAAATTACTTAGCATGATGGGCGGCCATATCCGGCCGCCCCTTGCTATATCAGTTTGTTGATGTAACCCTATGTATAGGGCTTGTCGATGGCGTTTGTTCATCATGTCGGTCATATAACGCGTTACCGGCAAAAGTGCTGGATAAATATTGCTTGTACAGGGGCCGATTCCATCCGGGAATAAACAATCTAAAGAAATACATATCCAAATAGCATTGCAATGCCTATTAGCCGGCATATAGTATATTTATAGAGTCTGCGGTTAAGCCTTATCAAGCGCCTGTTCAAGATCTTCAACCAGGTCTTCCGAATCCTCGATCCCAACCGAGTATCGCACCAGGCCGTCGGTTATGCCGGCCGCCTCGCGATTTTCGCGGGACATGCTGGCATGTGTCATTGAAGCCGGGTGTTCGATTAGGCTTTCCACCCCGCCAAGCGACACTGCTAATGTGGCCAATCGGACGCTATTCATCACCCGTCGGCCAGCCTCCATCCCGCCTTTTAATTCAAAACTGATCATAGAGCCAAAACCAGACATCTGACGTTTGGCCAAAATGTGTTGGGGATGTGATTCCAGACCGATATACCGTACCCAAGCTACTTTCGGATGTTTCTCCAGCCACCGAGCTATTATAATCGCATTCTGCTGAGCCCGCTCGATACGGATTCCGAGCGTCTTGATTCCTCGTAAAACGAGAAATGCCTGGTGAGGATCCATGTTGCATCCAAAATTAATCATAAACGGACGAATACGTTTGTAGAGGTCGATTGTTTTTGTGACGATCACACCACCTACGATATCGGCGTGACCATTAAGAAACTTGGTCACCGAATGCAGGACGACATCGGCTCCCAGGTCAAGCGGCTTCTGAAGATAAGGGCTCGCGAATGTGTTATCAACCACAAGTAAACATCCGTTGGCGTGAGCCATCTCCGCAACTGCTTTGATGTCTGTTACCAGCATCGCGGGGTTAGATGGCGTTTCGATAAACAGAATCCGTGTTTGGGGACGAAACGCAGCTTTGATATCCTCAAGCTTCGAGGTATTTACAAACGATCCCGAAACGCCAAAACGGCACAGATAATTTTCGACTAAACCACGCGACGGGCCATAGACCGAATCGGTTCCGATTAAATGGTCGTTGGCCGCCAACAAAGAGAGAAATACCGTGCTCACGGCACCCAATCCGGAGCTTGTGGCGATTCCGCCATATCCGTTTTCAAGCTCGGCAACGTTGTCCTCAAGAGCACGGATAGTAGGATTCCCAATCCTCGTATATATAAATCCGTCCTGATCCCCGGCAAAAAGCGATGCGCCATGCGCGGCGTCTTTAAACGCGAATGTCGACGATTGATAAATGGGCACATTTACCGCGCCGGTCGGGTCGCCATGGAACCCGGCATGTACCAGTTTCGTATGAAATCCAGATTTCTTCGTGTTCATTGTAGCTCCTTGATGATAAATAATACTATGTTAAATGCCGTTTCAGGTATCGCATAAATTTCGCGCAAACCGTTACTATGATATATTGCCTTTAAACATTTCTGATTCTGCGCGGAAAAGCTAAATGCGCCCCTTCCTACCAACGGAAGTAATAATTCCGCCGGATAAGGTGAGTATTCAAACTTTTCTTGCCTGATTACTTTTTCCCCCTGTTCAAATCGAATAGTACGAACTTTCGGCGGTGATTGAGAAAACCGGATAGTTTTGAATTTGACAAAGAGTTTGCGTTTTTCACCTTAGTTTCCCATTTCTTTTGAATACAACCATATTCTTGCTTTAATTTAATCAAATTACTTATAACCGCAAATGTTTTTAAGGAGTTCAATTAAATGCCGCCGGAATGCTTATGCCGTCTGGATAAGTAGCTTACGCTGGCGGCATTTTGCTTGTTGGCAGTTAGATAAGTGTAATAGATGAGTTCGGGACGGACCTCATGGAAGAATTACCGCCAAGCCTGGCTTTAAAGGTTAGATAATCCTATAGGCCTGCTGCCATATTTCTGATTGTTGTCCTGAAGAAAACTGGGGCGATTTCACGCCTGTGATGTTCAGAATCCGTCGTTCGACTTTTTTGGCTGCTAACAATAATCTTTTCTACCTGATTCACGAGAGCCTTTATTAATAATGACAAACCGCCATGTCGATAATCAAGCGCAACCGAATCCCGAAAACAAGCAGGGGCATGATTGAAATTTATTGTACAGATTTTGTTACATAGTGTTAATTATAATTGACTTGATAATTTTATCAAAATTGTTAAACTCGACATACAGGTCGTGTCGTTCGACAATTAAGTCGAATCGCCTAAGTATATGGGCGGAAATTTCAATTGATATTGCCTGTAATCTTTTGATTAGCATCCGGTTACTTTTGTGTTAAAAGTATTAAGGATATCAAAACCAAAGGCATAAATATTGCTCGATAATCGATTCTGGAGTAGTTATGCGGGAACATGTTAGTCTTCTGATACCCCTGGTTCATCTAAGCCATAATAAAAACTGTTTGGTTGATATTAGAAGCATATTATATTGCAATTAAACTTGTATTAATGGTCAGTGTCAAAACAAAGGATGTTTTAAAGACGGGTAATGATGTTAGGATTTAAGATAAGCCATAGAAATCAAAAAGCGGTAATCATTGCAATAGCATTAATCGTGATAATATTTATCCTATTTCTACTTCCGATAAAAATCCCATATTCAATTAGAGCCTATTGCCGAATTCAGCCATCCCAGAAATGGATATTGACCAGCGGCGGCAGCGGCCAGATAGTCACAAGTATTATTAATTATAAAAACGGCACAAATAAGGGTTATAACATTTCTCAATTCGCCAGGGAGGGCTCGATGCATTTGACGTTTAGCGCCCTGGTAGAGTCGGGGGATTACATTAATAAGGGCGACACTATAGCCACGATTTATTCCAGCGAGACCGAAGAAAATCTTGCCGATTTGACCGGCCAATTAGCGACGCTTCAAGCGACTCTCGCGGCCGATAGCAAAGGCGAAAAAGAATCGATCGTTCGGGAATATGAGTTAAGGTTGACACAGGCCCAAGAGGCTGAGGCTAATCAACGGTTGATTCTCGCCAGACAAAAATCGCTGCTCGAGAAAAATTTAATATCGCAACAAGAATACGATATCGTGGCTAACCAGGAATCATTGATGGTTGTGGAAATCGGAATAGCTAGAGCCCAACTTGAATCGGCCCGCACCGGCGCCAAACAGGAGCAGATAAATCTTCTGAAAACCCAGATCGAAGCCCTGGAAAGGCGATTGGAAGCAATTCATAAACGAGAACATGCTTTTTCGATTGTATCGCCCATATCCGGCAAAATCTGCCGTCAATATTCTCCCGATACTTTATTGGTAATATCCGATGTGTCGAGTTATGTGGCGCTTATTCCCTTCAAGCTTCGAGAAGCCGCCCATCTGACTCCCGGTATGAAAGTCAGGGTGTTTGCGGATGGTTCTAAAAACAAGATAAACGGGCGTCTGATACTTGTGGATAGAGATGTTTACGCTTTGAGCGGGGAGCAGGCCTGCGTGGCCACCGCGATAATCGAAGATAACGGCGCGGATTTGACGACCGGGATGTTTGGCAATTGTATCGTTAGATGCAAACCTGTATCGATTCCGGAATTTATCTGGGACTTTTTCAGGAATTTTTAAATGAATTCGAGTCGGCTTGAATTTAAATACCTTGTGCCGGTATCCCAGTTGGATGCCGTACGGTCTGCCATAAAACCGTTTGTGAGGCTTGATAAGTATTCCCAGGGTCGCCAGAATAACGAGTATACGATTCGCAGCGCCTACTTTGATACGCCAGCGATGGATTGCTATGAAGGAAAAATCGATGGGATTAAAATCCGTAAAAAATACCGCATAAGGGGTTATAATGAATTGGATTCAGACGGAATTATATTTTTAGAAATTAAAAGAAAATACAATAATTTCATTTCCAAGAATCGCGCTCCGCTTCATAATAGGAATTTGAGATATTTGTTCGAATCCCGAGATATCGATAAGTATATTCTCCAATATGGCCCCGAAGGCAAAGCCAAAAGAGATGCCCAGAAATTCCTTTTCCATTATTTCCGACTAAATTTGAATCCGAAAATATTGATCGTTTATGAAAGAGAAGCGTATTACGACAAATTTAGCGATTCGGTTCGGCTAACGCTGGATAAAAACCTGCGCAGCGCTCCTTTCACATATCATAACAAATTAACCAATGGTTATCAGCTAAAGCCGGTTTTCAAGAATCATTTTATTCTCGAATTAAAATTCGACCATGGATTGCCATTGTGGGCTAAGCGGGTAATTGCCCGATTCGCGCCTCCAAAATTAGCGCTTTCCAAATACACGCTCTGCCTCGATTCAAATAGAGCCGTTTGCGATAGACGCATAAAAATAGCGCCGCTCAATTATGATTTTCATTTTGGATTAAATTGAAAGGTAAAATATCATGTTCGACAATCTTCCCAGCATAAATTTGTTCCCGGCGACTGTTTCCGAAATATTCCTTAATATCGCCGTGGCCCTGTTATGCGGGCTATTTATTGCCCGCCTCTATAAAGCGACCTATCGGGGCACCGGCTATTCGGTAGCTTTCACCAATTCTATCGTAATGCTGGCAATGATAACATCGGTCGTGATAATGGTAATCGGCAATAATCTGGCGCGGGCGTTCGGCCTGGTGGGGGCGTTATCGATTATCAGATTCAGAACGGCAATCAAAGACACGCAGGATATAGTTTTCATATTCTTTGGCCTGGCCATGGGGTTGGCATCAGGAGCGGGTTTTCATAAAATCGCGATTGTTGGGACCCTGACCGTAGGTATAATTCTTTATTTCATGTCGAAATCCCCTCTGTTAACCGCCCGACATAAGGAATATCTGTTACAGTTTGCTATTTCATCGACAGGCGATGATGCCGCGCCTTACATGCAGATTATTGAAAAGTATTGTAAACATCATAAGGTTATAAATGTCAAATCAATCGAGGGGCATGACCTGCTCGAACTCTCCTACTATGTTAGATTCAAAGATGAATCCAAAAGCGACAATTTTATTCGTGAACTCAAGAAGCTTCCAGAGATTAAGGATATCAACCTGTATTTCGATGAGGAAGAAGTGTAAGCTGAAATGACAATGGACACATAACTTGTTTTAAGGCGATTGGGCAATAGATGAATGGGTGATAAACGAATACATATCGAAGTCGGAGGCTCAGAATGCGTCGTGCGACAAATCTTCACATCTTGATTGGATTGGTAATCGCGATTCTATCGGCGTGGTCGAATGTTTCGGCGACCGCTTTTAGCGGATATACATTATATTGTCCAAATGGGGGGCGAGCGACGTATTTGATCAACATGAACAATAGCGTCTATCACAGTTGGAGCCACACTCGAAGCGGAGGGTATTCGGTTTATTTACTCGAGAACGGCAATATACTTAGGACGGCCAACGCCAGTCCTCAATATCTTGGCGGAGGCGGAGCCCAGGGTATGGTTCAGGAAATTAACTGGAGCGGTACGGTCGTCTGGGAATATACATACAGTACGACGACCTATCTTGCACATCATGATATCGAGCCGATGCCCAATGGTAATGTGCGTATGATTGCCTGGGAAGTAAAGACGGCGGCGCAGGCCGTGCAAGCCGGTTTAAACCGCAGCGTCGCGATTTGGCCTGACCATATTATCGAAGTACAACCGAGCGGCACCAGCGGCGGCACGATTGTCTGGCAATGGCACGCCTGGGATCATCTTATTCAAGACTATAACCCGACTAAAGACAATTATGGAGTGGTAGCAGACCACCCCGAACTTTTAGATATCAATACCGGGAGCGGCGGGATTGGGCCCGGCGGCGGGGATTGGATGCATATCAATGGAATAAGCTATAACCCCGATTTAGACCAGATTGTTATATCCTCACATAATCTCGATGAGTTTTATGTAATCGACCATAGCACCACCACTGCTGAAGCTGCCAGTCATTCGGGCGGCAATAGCGGAATGGGCGGCGATATTTTATATCGCTGGGGAAATCCGGCCAACTACGATATGAGCGGAACCCATTATCTTGATGTTGCCCATTGTTCCATATGGATACCCAAAGGCTTACAGGGAGCCGGAAATATAATGATTTTTAATAATCGGGAAGGGCAGGGTACATCGATAGTGGCTGAAATTATTCCGCCCATAGATAGCCTTGGTCATTATACGCGGGTATCCGGTCAGGCTTTTGGGCCGACTACTCCGACCTGGACATATACGGCCAGCGGATTTTATACGAATCATCTAGGCGGATGCCAGCGCCTTCCCAATGGCAATACTCTGATTGTCGAATCTACCAGCGGCCGCATTTTTGAAGTAAATAGCTCGGGAACGGTACAGTGGGACTATACCAATTCATCTGTTGAAATTGCCCGGGCGCTTCGTTATGGACCTAACCTTCAGGCTCCAGGCGCGGATATCACCAGTCCCAATGGAGCCGAATTGTGGGAGGCGGGAAGCATCCATAGTATTACCTGGACAGATTATGATAATTTTGCCGTAACATCCTATAAACTGGAATATTCCACCGATGCGGGATCTAATTGGATAACAATACAGGATTGGACAAGCGGTGATCCGCATACTTACGCCTGGACTGTCCCGAGCGTATCATCAACTACTTGCAGGGTTAGAGTCTCGGCGCGGGACGCGGCTTTAAATGTTGGCACCGACCAATCGGACGCTAATTTCACGATCAGCCTGAATGATACCCAATCTCCTTCGATAACAGTGACAAGCCCCGACGGCGGAGAAAATTGGATTGTAGGCAACAGTCATAACATCACCTGGACCGATTATGACAACGTAGGAATAACCGCATACAAAATTGATTATTCCACAAATAGTGGTTCATCCTGGATAACCGTTCAAGATTGGACATCCGGAGACCCGCATACATATCCGTGGACTGTGCCTAATACGCCATCGATATACAATTTGGTCCGCGTTAGCGGGCGCGACGCGGCGTTGAATATAGGCAGCGATCAATCGAACGCCACCTTCATAATCTATTCCCCGGGACCAGGAACGATTATTGGTTATGTTTATGAAACCGATGGGGTCACGCCTATTGCCGATGTTATAGTCGAAACTTATAGTAGCGGCGATACTCTGATGGCGGTGGATTCGACATCGGTATCGGGCGAATATCAAGTTACATTAAGCGCCGGAATTTATTATCAGCATTTCTTCAAAACCGGATACAACGCCGGTAGTCTCACGAACATTAATGTTTTCGCCGATTCGACTATTTATGTTTCGATTGTGCTCGGACTACAGGGAAGCTGCGAATATTTGTTAGGAGATATTAACAGCGATGGCCAACGTCTCGGCGGCGATGTGACTTATGGCGTGCGATTCTTTAAAGGAACCGGTAGTCAACCGCCCGATAGTTGTTACATGGATTCAACATCGACTTACCTGTATGTCGGCGGCGATGTTAATGGCAATTGCGAATTTCGAGGTTCGGATATAACCCGATTGGTGGCATATTTTAAGGGCTCGGCGGCCATAAACTATTGTCATTTTTTCCCGCCGCCGATTATTAAATCCAATAACGGAAACATGGTTGATATCCGCGATTAATAGATTAGATGATTTATTGTTGGCATAATAATTGGAGGATCATGCGATGGAATTTCGAACAACCAAATTTCTGAAGACGGGCGTTCTGCTGTTTATTTTAGCCCTGGCCGGAGGAGCGTTGGGTGCGGCTTATCAGGGGTTCACTTTATTTGGGCCAAGTAATGGCAGATATACATACCTTATCAATATGAACAACGCCGTTGTCCATCAATTGAATCATTCCCGCAGCGGCGGCTATTCGGCCTATCTTTTAGAGAACGGCGATCTCTTACGAACCGC
>CAZTNJ010000012.1:13225-13769 GCA_964614835.1 uncultured Ignavibacteria bacterium
ATGGCCAGCAATCCATCGCTAAATGGCGGCGGCGCTCAGGGCGTTATCCAGAGATATACCTGGAGCGGGACTTTAGTATGGGAGTATACTTATAGCGGAACTACATATCTGGCGCATCATGATATCGAGCCGATGCCAAATGGAAATTTCCTGCTTATTGCTTGGGAAGTTAAAACGGCGGCTCAGGCGAGACAAGCGGGTTTTAGCCGCACCGCCTCTATGTGGCCAGATCATATTATCGAGGTTCAACCAAGCGGAACAAATAGCGGGACGATTGTCTGGCAGTGGCATGTTTGGGACCATCTGATTCAAGACTATGATGCCACTAAAGATAATTATGGCGTGGTGGCCGATCATCCGGAATTGCTTGATATCAATGTGGCCGGAGGCGGTATGGGCGGTGACTGGATGCATGTCAATTCTATAAGCTACAATCCCGATCTCGATCAAATCGCGTTGACATCTCATACATTTGACGAAATATACGTAATCGATCACAGCACTACCACTGCCGAAGCGGCCGGCCATACGGGCGGCAACAGCG
>CAZTNJ010000012.1:13779-29026 GCA_964614835.1 uncultured Ignavibacteria bacterium
CAGAGGCGGTGATTTCTTGTACAGATGGGGAAAACCTTCCAACTATGACGCGCCGGGATCACAATATTTTAACGTTGTCCATTGTGCCTGGTGGATTCCTTCTGGACTACCCGGCGCCGGTCATTTAATGGCCTTCAATAATCGAGAAGGGCAGGGGACATCGCAGATTGTTGAGTTAAATACCCCTGTCGATAGTCTGGGGCATTATGCTTATACGCCGGGGACGGCTTTTGGCCCGACAGCGCCTTTCTGGAGCTATACCGCGGCCGGTTTTTATTCAAACCACCTGGGCGGATGTCAGAGATTGCCAAATCATAATACTTTCATAGTCGAATCGACCAGCGGCTATATGTTTGAAGTTGATTCGGTTGGCGCGGTGCAATGGAGTTACAATAGAGGCGGAGAAATCGCTAGGGCTCTGCGTTATGGAGTCGATTATCCGGGCGTGGCGGCGCTGGGAATCGATGAGCCCGAAGTCGATTTCCCGGACGCGATGGAGTTACTGCCAAATTATCCGAATCCATTCAATGCCGCGACGACTATTGATTTCGAGTTAAGAACCCCGGAAGCCGTTAGTCTGGACATATACAATATCCTTGGCGAACATATCGTTAATCTCGTATCGGGTATTGTAGCGGCTGGCCGGCATAATGTGATTTGGAATTCTACTAACAGCAAAGGCGAAACCGTAAATTCGGGTATTTATTTCTGTGTACTCAAAGGAGAACAACAGAATAAAACGCAGAAGCTGCTCTTATTGAAATAAACGATTAAGTAGCTTAATGTTATTTAGATGGAGGATAAAATGAAATATACGAAGTTGTTTCTGGTGCCGGTGATTTCCTTATCGGCGATTTTATGGCTTTCCTGCGGAAGCGATAATAAACCCAACAATAATAACAACGATGGAAATCCCGTAGGGATGGTGTTAATCGATGCCAGCGGGCATTCGTTCCAGATGGGATCCGATAGCGGTTATCCCGACGAACAGCCGGTACATACCGTAAACTTTACTTACGATTACTGGATGAGTATCACTGAAGTAACCCAGGGGGATTTTGATTCTGTGATGAATGCTGCTTTTGCGGATTCCGGCTATGAAACTCCTGTTTGGAGCAGTCAGCGCGGGTTGGGCGCCCGATATCCTGCTTACTATGTTTTCTGGGGCGATGCGGCCCTGTATTGCAACGCCAAAAGTAGAAGAGACGGCCTTGATACGGTATATTCATACACGAGTATCGTCGGGATCCCGGGAAATCTATGCGAGCTTGAAAATGTAACCGCCGATTTTTCAAAACGAGGCTATCGCCTGCCCACCGAAGCCGAATGGGAATACGCCTGCCGGGCCGGCAGCACGACCGATTTCTTCTGGGGTAAAAATTTCGATCCATATCCCGAAACGGCAGCCGATTCGGCGCAAATAGATAGCTACGCTGTCTGGTATGGAAATTCGTACCAGTACGGTTCCGAAGATTCGCGTTATGGCACTCATCAGGTGGCCACGACTAAGCCAAACGCATTTGGCTTGTACGATATGGCCGGAAATGTCGCCGAGTGGATAAACGACTGGTACGATGAATACTCGGGGAGTGCCGCAACCGATCCCACCGGCCCAACCAGTGGCGATTGGCATTTTCAGCGCGGCGGAAACTGGGGTAATCAGCCTTATTGGCTCCGTTCTGCCAATCGCACTTTTATGGCGCCGGATTATCAATACTACTTCATTGGTTTTCGCGTAGTATTGCCGGTTCATTAAGGCCAAATATGAAATATCCAGTCATCATATTTCTTGTCCTATTCGGATGGGGGATTTTATTCGGCCAGGGGTTGACCATTAATGAATTCATGGCCGACAACCTTTCCGCCGTTGTCGACCAGGATGGGGAATATGATGATTGGATTGAAATCTATAATAACAGCGATGCTGCCATTTCATTATCGGGTTATTATCTATCCGACGACGACAATCTAACCCGGTGGGCATTTCCCGACACCGTGATTCCTTCGCATGGATTTTTAATAGTTTGGGCGGATGACGATGTTGAACAAACAGGGCTGCATGCCAATTTCAAACTATCAGCTTATGGTGAAGCTGTAAATTTATCGGGTCCCGGACGGGTGTTAATTGATAGCGTCAGTTACGGCCCGCAGATGACCGATATCAGTACTGGACGATATCCTGACGGGGCAGGTTCGTTTCGATACATGTATCCGACATTTGCAGGAGCCAATCGTGGCGATCAGATCATGTTTCCCGATTCAAGTCAATATGTTTTTAACGATTCTATTATTCATCGCCTTAATCTTCATTTTTATACGCCCAACTGGCGGGATTCACTTAAACATTACTTTGAAAATCTCGACAAGAAATATTTTCCCGCTCAATTGATTTTCGATGATTCGATTGTGCTGGATAGTATCGGCGTGCGTTATAAAGGAAATTCATCATACACCCTTTCGCGCAATACTCCTAAAAAACCGATTAAGTTAAATTTTAATAAATATCGGGAGTCCCAAACCCTTTACGGATTGCATCGGCTAAATCTTCATAATTCAGTAAGCGATCCGTCGTTCATGAGGGAAGTTATCGGCTACCGAATCGCGCGGCGATATCTTCCTGCCCCCCGAACCGCCTATGCTAACCTGTATGTCGATGGCGAGCTAATTGGATTGTATGTGGCGGTCGAACAAATCGACAAGATATTTATACAGAAATATTTCGAAAACAATGCCTATAATCTTTACAAGGCGGGCAGCGACGGGGCGGCGCTTACATATCTTGGGGATAACCAGGAGGCTTATGAAGACCTGTATAAGCTAAAAACCAATGAGGATGAAAACGACTGGTCACGATTCATCGAAATGATAGATAAACTGAACAACAGCCGGCGACAGGACTTCATTGACACAATGAGTCACTGGCTAAATCTCGATGGCTGCATTCGCCATCTGGCTTTCAACATGGTTCTTTCCCATTTCGATAGCTATACGGGCTCGGGTCGTAATTATTATTTTTATGATAACATGGCCGCCGGTCAATTCAATATTATCCCCTGGGATTTGAATGAATCGTTTGGTGTTTATACCGGAGGTTGGGATGTATTCACGCAGGATTTGACGAACATTTTCAATCTAAGCCAGCGACCATTAAATCGCCGAATATTAGAAAACGATTCGCTGCAACAGGTTTATCTCGATTATATCGCGCAAATGAGCGCTGGCCCGGCCTCTTATGATTCGGTAGCGGCATTTGTAGATAGATTGTTCCCGCTAATCGATTCATGTGTCCTTGCCGATATCAATAAACTTTACACATATCAGAATTTCGTAAATAATATCGACAATGATGTTTATGTCGATTTGCGGAGATTAATTCCCGGCCTGAAATCCTTTGCCCGTACTCGAAATGAAAATATCGCTCTTCAAATGACCTATCAGCGGGTATTTCCGGGTGATACTGACAATAATGGGGTTGTGGATGCTTTAGATATTTTGCCGATAGGGGTGTATTTCCTTACAACCGGGCCGGCTCGGTACAAGACCAGTAATAACTGGCAGCCTTGGCGTTTGCCAGCATGGGATAATCTTCCGGCAATGTACGCCGATGCCAATGGCGATGGCGTAATAGATGAGCGAGATATTATCGCAATTGGGGTCAATTGGGGTAATACGCATATCGTTAATGGTCGGATTTTCCCGATAAATCCCGCCGACGATTTTCTTGTCGATAAATATCGAGGGAATTTCGAGGTGATATATGGTTCGCTTACAGGCACAAGCGCTCCGGTAAACATGATGAGGGCATTGCTTGATTCATTGTTCGATGGCGCCCTTGGGCGGGCAATTCCGGGTGAATTTTCATTGCGACAAAATTATCCCAACCCATTCAATTCAGAGACAATCATTGAGTATTCAATTCCAAAACGCCAGGCTGTTACCATTATAATTTATAATCTAATGGGGCAGGAAATTTCGCGACCCAAAGATAATCAATTAATCGAAGCGGGCGAATATCAAATCCATCTGGATGGTTCAGTTTTGGCGACCGGAATATATTTTTATCGGATAAAAACCGACCAGGGTGACATTGTCCGTAAAATGACGGTGATAAAATAGGCAGTCGCGATGAAATACTGTCGATTAATAGCAACGATTCTGATCCTGACGATAATGGGTTGTTCCAAGAAATCTACCGAACCAACGCCGCCAAATCCTCAATTATATTTTGCTCCTTCCACTATCGGGATACCAAGCGGATATTCGGGTCAAGTTCGGCTTAGGATAGATAATTTTTCGCAACTGATATTTGCCGCCAGTTTTCGAATCGATTTTAATGATTCGAAGATATCGGTAGCCGATAGTTTGGCGACCGATATCGAAAGCATCTTCGGCGAAAACTCCATCAGTTTTATCAGAATAGATAGTTCAGTTATCCGTTTGTCGCTGACAAGAATCCAGGGAGACAGCGCTTTTTGCGGGTCGGGCACTATCTGCGGGTTGAATTTAACCGGTATCGGAGCAGGCGTTTGTTCATTGGTTATCCGACCTGCCGAAACCTATTTCTATGATATAGACGGCAACAGCGTTACGATTAACGATCTTACGATTTCTCCCGCGGTTGTAACGGTAAACTGATTTTCAAATCGTATATTCCCCGCATGACCCCCAAATATCAACCGCCGGAAATGATTCCGGCGGTTGATAGCAATCGGGTGTGAATTGAATATGATGATTGCGGATGGTTGCGAATATTTTAGTATTTCTTTTCTTCCTTTACCAGCGTATGGCCTGTCGCCAATCCGAATACAAATAATACAAATGTCAATATTCCCAGTGCGAAAATGATATCGCCCGGAGCGCGAAGCCACTTTAACACGGTCATAGCCGGAGAGTATAGAAAAGCGGTGTCTCGAGCGTACCAATAACCATGTTCAACCGAAGCCCAGGTTTGCATGAACCCTATCGGAAGCAAGCTAAGGAGTACCATCAGGGATAATCCGCCATTAATAGCCCAGAAAGAAAATTTTATTATGTTATCTTTCCAATCGCGTTTGACATATAGTACCCGCAAGCAGAATAGCATCAAACCAAGCCCCAACATCCCATAAACGCCAAACAATGCCGTGTGGCCGTGCACAGGCGTGGTATTCAGTCCCTGCATATAGTAAAGCGCAATCGGAGGATTGATCATAAATCCGAACAAACCGGCGCCAACCATATTCCAAAAAGCCACCGCCACGAAAAAGTAAATCGGCCATCTATACTTTTTCACCCATTCGACTGACTTCGATAATTTGATATTGTCCCAGGCTTCGAAACCGATAATCGTCAGCGGCACGACCTCCAGTGCGCTGAATACGGCTCCCAGAGCCATAATCGCGGTAGGAGTGCCGGCAAAATAAAGATGATGCAGCGTGCCGATAATACCGCCTGTCAAAAATATCGTGGTTGAGAACAAGACTGCCGAAGCCGCGCTTTTCAATCTAACCAGACCCAATCTTGCGAATAAAAATGCGATTACGGAGGTTGCGAAGACTTCAAAAAAGCCCTCAACCCAGAGATGTACTACCCACCAACGCCAGTACTCGGCCACCGAAAGATGAGTATTTTTCCCCCACATTAAACCGGCCATATAAAAACCGCCAATCGCGACCGCGGAGATTAGAAATAGGGTCATGATTGGTTTTTGTTCGCCACCCGATTTGATCCCTGGAATAACGTTTCGACCAACTAAATACAACCAGAGACCCAAACCGGTCAGTAACGCTATCTGCCAGATTCTTCCAAGGTCGACATATTCAAAACCCTGATGACCCCACCAGAACCAGTTGCTGCCCTGAAAATACCCCTTCACGCTAAGCCATTCGCCGATTAGCGAACCAACCACAACTGTTACTAACGCTACAAACAGAACATTGACACCAAGTCGTTGGCCGGGAAGTTCTTTGCCGCTAACAACCGGCCCGATAAACAATCCCGCGGCTAACCAGGCAGTGGCGATCCAGAAAATTCCGAGCTGCGTATGCCAGGTGCGGGTTACAGCATATGGCAGCCATCTGTCTATGGGAATTCCATAAAATCCGTTGCCCTCTACGCCGTAATGCGCCGAAATTACTCCCATTATCATTTGTAGAAGGAATAGTCCGGCAACCGCCCAGAAATATTTTATCACTGCTAATTGCGATGGGAACGGTTTAAATTGCGTTAAAGGGTCGGTACTGGGGATTTGTTCGGCAATCGGGTCATGTTTGCGCGAAGCATTATACCAGACAAGCGCCCCGATACCCGCCAGAAGCATGATTATACTAAAACCTGTCCAGACGATAGCATCGCTGGTAGGCTTGTTATCGATTAGCGGTTCGTGCGGCCAATTGCTCGTATAGGTAATGCTATCGTTTGGTCGGTTGGTCGAAGCGGCCCAGGCCGACCAGAAGTAAAATGCCGCAAGTTGCCGGATTTTATCCTTATCGGTCAGCGTATTTTGAGGAATCGCGTATTCAGCTTTGCCTTCAGTAAAAAGATTTGTATAGTAATCGAGGTTGGCAGCGAATGCCCGGCCGCGGATAGGGTCGAGAACGATTCGCCCATCGGCCGGATTATAGGTATTTTCCCGCATCAACTCTTTTAAGCGTTGCCGCAACGCGGCCTGTTCCACTCCGGATAGAGTGAGGTAATCAGATGCCTTTTCGGTTTGCGCCCACTCATTGAGAATGAACATACATTCTCTGTGAAGCCAATCGGCGGTCCAGTCGGGCGCGACATAACTTCCGTGTCCCCATATCGAACCCAATTCCATCCCGCCCATGGCGCGCCAGACTTCCTGACCTTCCAGAATATCACCTTCAGGAATGATAGTAGTTCCATCTGTAGTTACTACGCTTGATGGAATTGGTGGTTTTTCCTGGTAGATTTTAAGTCCGGCCCAGCCGAGTACACCAAACGAGATGATGACTACGAGGATAAAGGCGATCCATAATTTTTTCATATTTTTATCCTTTTTAAGGGTTAACGCGATTTGTTATCTTATTTGTGTCCGCATCCGCAAGAAACATTTTTGATGGGTTGATATGGGACATCAAAGCGTTGAGCCAAATTTTCGGCTATTTTCATATATTTATCGTGAGTACCGTGCCCCATATGTTCCGTTTCAACCGTTTCAAACTTATCTAACAGCCGGGTTTTTTCGGTCTCTTCTAAAAATCTTTCGGCCATCGGGAAAAGGATATGATCCTCTTTATGGATATGCGCCCTTAGTAGTTCAACATAGCCAAAAGCATTGTTCACGAACTCGCGAATCGCCTTTTCGTTTCCCTTTTCGGCTGCTTCGACATTGTCCGCCATTCCACGTACATACTCCCGCCCTTGATCATGCTCTAACAGCATCTGACCGACGGGTCCACCTTCCTTGGGCATCCCTTTATCAACCAAAGCGGCAAACAGATGGTTTTCTTCTTTGCCGTGATGGCATTTGTCGGCGAAATTGCGAATAAAGTCAATGGCATCTTCCGCCGATTGCCGATCGAGTTTCTTATCCGCCAGCGTCTTATCGGCCAGGTTTTCCAACACCGAGAGCATGATTTCGATCACTCGATGTTCGTTTGTAAGAATTGACGTGGGTTGCATGAATAGCTCCTTTTTAAATTTTAATCGCATGCTATTATACGATTATGTTACAAAAAAATATTTATCCTATCGCACGTTCTTTTCAGCCAATTCGGCTATTGTCGTTTCTTTAAGGAACTTTAGATATCCTTCTCGAATTTTCGACCATCGGTGATGCAGAGCACAGGGAGATTTATCCGAACATTTCGCCCGTCCCAAAAAGCATCCGTTCCACTTGCTGACTTTATCCAGAGGTTCGACGATGTCGTATAGGGTGATTTTGGTAGCAGACTTCGCCAGCCGGAATCCCCCCCCAAATCCTTTCTGGGATTCCAATATTCCCGATTCCGCCAATTGTTTTAGCAATTTTCCCAAATAATTGGGCGGCGCCCCGACATCTTTGGCTATCTGGGATGCTCCAGCGAATTCGCCGGGGCCGAGTTGAGCCAATAGGGCTAGGGCCAGGGTGGCGTGTATTCCGGTTTTTGAGATCATTGTGTTGTTCCTTAATCGCATGTTAATATGCGATTATTAATCGGATTTGTCAACGAAAAGTTCAATATTTTTTAGAAAAATGTTTTAGCAAGTCGTTAAAACTGGCAACTGCTTGGTTGATATCAGGTAATGGCCATAAAAAAACGGGCGCCTTTGCGAGTCGCCCGTTAGTATTTTTATTGCTTTGAAATTAGCCAGAAATTATCACGGAGCCGGCGGGAAAAAGTGACAATAGCTTAAAGTCGCCGTGCTCTTAAAATACGCCACCAATCTCGTGATATCCGATCCCCTGAATTCGCAGTTGCCGTTGACATCGGCGGCTACATATAGGTACGTGCTGGCCGAATCCAGATAACAGCTATCGGGCGGTTGCGAACCAACCCCTTTAAAATACCGCACTCCGTAGGTGACATCCGCGCCAATCCGCTGCCCATCGCCGTTTATGTCCCCAAGAAAATAAGTACAGCCAAGTATAGTGGTCATGCCGGTACCGATATCGGTAACGCCAAACGTATCGGCTAATCCCGAATATGGCCCGGAGATGGCTAACAGAATTAACGAATCGCCGGCATCAAGCACGTTGTTGCCGTTGTCTTTCCAATCCTGACAGAATTGCATTGAGTAGTAGTTTGGATAGAGTTCGCGCCAGTATGAGCCATGGGCATTAGTGATCGGATTTACATCGGGATTGTTAATGAAGTATTCCAGATGAGCTGTCTGGCCATGAATGTTAATGGCAGTTAATACAGGGTAGATATCTGTAACATGCGCCGCAATAACATTATGAGTTGTGCTATCACGCATCGCCAACGTATCACCCGCGCTAAGTTCGCTATCGCCATTGTCGGACCAGTCCTGAATCGTTCTGATAGCATCATAGTCCTCGAAAATGACTTGCCAGGCGCTATTGGTTGGATCGCCCGCGTTTGGATTGTAACCATCCAGGTTGCGATATTTGGTAGGATTGCTGACTTCGACCGCATCACGCCTGATAGGGCTTTCTACCACTATCTGCACTAAATAGGCGCCGCCTGCCAGGCCGCTTCCGCCATTGAATAAGCCGGTGTTATGGTCGTAGGTCATCATTTCAATTATGGTTCCGCCGTAACCCATGCCCTGTTTAGGGTCATGAGCGACAAACAAAACGTAATTGCCATCGACCAGTTCTTTGATAGCCACAACAGCCATCGAATGAATCATAGGGCGACCGGCCACCAGATGTTCGATATCGATAGTGACATCATTTTTGTCCTTCAGAAAATCATTAATCAGCGACATGTCGTATATCACAGTTGATTCCAGCGGGATGTTGCGATCGCGCATGTTTTGCTTTTTGTTGTTTACCCAGTTTGGCGAACCTGAATTCGGCACGAAACCGACTATTTCTTTCATCTGGGTAATTGACAGCGCGTCAGGGTCTATTCCCAATCCGCGGATTTGATTTATATGGAGGGCATTATTCGAAGACGCCGCCGGAACGCTTTCGTAACGATAGCAGTCCTGATTGGGGAAATCGGTCAGGGCAATATTAGTTGTATCTTTTACCCAACCGCCGACCAACGGGGTTACCGGTATATTCGATAGATAAGTGGAATCGCCATAGGCCCGACTATAAATAATTGAATCCGAATACACCGTATCCTGTTTTAATTGCGGCGGCATTACCGTTAGGATAGTATCCGAAATTCGATAGCCGTAATTGATTCGAATCAAACCGCCAACCGTATCGGTAATTGGGAAACAGATAGGAAATGTCTGGGTTACGCTAGCCCCCGCAAAACTGGGCAGGGGAATATTTCGGATTCTCCAACTATTATTAACATTCAGGTTGAAATACTTAATTTTCGACGAACCCATATAAGTCAAATCGAGCCTGGCCCATTGTGAATTTATAACCGAACCGGATTCAAAAACATAATCGAGTTGACTGAATCGGAATGTCGGACGCACGACGTCGGATGCATATCTTGGCGCAATAGTATATCCGCCATGAATGTAATGGCATACTCCCCTGAGAGAGCTGTAGGTTTCGTTTAGCGAAATAGTGGGTGGATTGGCGCCCTGGTAATAGATATCGTTGGTAACAATACACGAATCGCCCGTGCCATCGTTAGCCCAGTAATCGTTGTTGGCGGCCACCGATGTAATCATGACGTTGTTGATTTGAATCAGCATTCCCTCGTAAGGTTCGGCAGTTACCTGGCAGCTATCGGAGCTTAACTCGGCGCATGTTACAATATGAGGTTCGGGTAGTGGATTTCCGGAAGAATGTATTGTTTGATTGAATATCGTTCCGAATTCCGTTTCCCCTTCAAACTCGGAAGGGATACCGCTGATTGTCACATTGTCACCTACAGAAACGGTTTCGGGAGCATTGTATATATAAATGCCAGACCAGGTGTCGTCAGTATCCTGCAGAAAGAATGAATTCCGGCGCGTCGATGCCTCCTTGCGGCCAACAACCACGCCCCTAACCGACACGTATTGTCCGAGATAATTGCCGGGGTAACAATCCGGCAAATAGCCGGGATTGGTAGTTTGCTGGATGTCGGCGATGGTCACCGTATCGGGGTAAGGCCCTTCCGGACCCCACAGGACTATATCATCAATATAAACCGTATGAACGGCGGATGATTGCTGATACATTCGTATCTGCAATTGAAGCGTTTTGGCTCCGCTTGGAGCAGTACTCTGGTATATATAGGATAACCATCCAGGATAATCGATTGAATAGGTTGACGGGCCATTTGAGCCATTGTCGTATGAAAACCACATTCTTATCCGGCTGGTGGGATCATTATCATAAACCCAGAGCGTGCATGTATAAACAGAATCGCCATAGACTGGAATATAGTCATAGCCCATGTCCTGGCGGGCGGAAACTCCCCAAATTAATTTTACGCTATTGGCTCCGCTATGAACAGTCGCCAGATCTTGCATACTAAAAAACTGGGTTGTGATGTTATCCCAGTGATCTGGCGGGCCTCCCGGCCCATGTTTAACCCACGATTCAAAACCCGTATTTTGAAGTAATTGAACCTGGGCCGCATGTGCCGGATTCCAGAATAAAACAATCAGGAATAAAACCGGCGCGGCGAAAGTCATTCTACGCATAGATTCCTCCACCCGAAACTATTCGCATTTCCATATTTCAATACCAAAGAAATCCCCGCAATCACGGGCTGCTTACGGAAGTCATGGATTGCTTACCAATCAAGAAAAACCTGCTTCGGGATGGCAAGCATTCCAGATATTAAGTTAAGTAGATTGATTATATTTGTCAAGATAAACTATTCGGGAATATATCTTAAGTCTATATCTGCGAATACCTTACTTTACCAGTATCATTTTTTTGATTGCCTGATATCCGTCGGCGGCCAATTTTGCAAAATATACTCCGCTGGCCACCGGATACCCCCTGAAATCGAGCCCATCCCATTTTATTTGATGGTGACCGGCTGTCAATTCGGCATTTATCAATTCGCTGATAAATGCCCCGGTTATATCGTAACAGGCAAGCCTAACCCGCGACTTGCCAGGCAAATCAAATGAGATAACAGTGGATGAATTAAATGGATTTGGATAATTTTGATATAGATAATATTCGTTTGGCAAAAAGATATTTGTTTCTACATCATTCCAGGCGGTGATATGGAAATCACGCCGCGCTGAATACGGCCCCCAGCCATTAGTGTTATGGGCTTTGACCCGCCAGTAGTAATGTCCTATCTCAATCGGACTTGTTGGACTAAATTGCGATATGGTTAGCGACGAATCGCATAATACAATATCGTTAAACGATGTGTCCCGCCCCAATTCGAAAAGGAATCTATCAAAAGATGACGGATTACTCCAATCGAACGTAAATATTCCCGTTTCGATAGTGTCGCGCGGTTCTGGATAGAGAAGATTCGGCGCCGGCGGACGAGGATATAAGGGCGCTAATAAAACGTTCACTGATGTTTTATTCTTGCCGGATACCACTACATTGGTGATGTTTTTTGTCCGATAATCGGATTTAGTTATTTGAAGCGTATAGGTTCCGGAATCAAGCAGCCGGTGATAACGGCCATTATCGCTTCGCGACAACCTTGGCCTTATATCGGCATTGGTTCGTTGCAGTATTTTTACTTCGGCCTCTATGGGTTCTAAAGTTATGGAATCACGGATAATTCCGGTTACGGCAGCACCCAACGCTCTATCCAGAAAATAATCTATTCCCGGTACATGGGCCGCCACAATAGCATCGACCCGAGCGGGCGAACTCGGCATGTTCGTCGTGCAAACCTCGACAGTGAACGCCACAGTGCCTAAATGACCATACAGATATGTCCGCAATTCAGCCTTGTTCACATAACCAAATGCGGATGCATAATAGGCGGTATCGGATTCGGTTCTGATATGATCGCAGTAAGCCCGGCAGATTCCCGATATCATAGCGTAATCGGGGCATTGTCCGGCGCCGTTGACAAAATTCCAGGGAAAATATACGATCTCGCCCCTACCATAAGTAGGCGAATGAAAATCAAGCGCGGCAATGGGCTTGTATTTTTGAGCAAATGCCGCCATCGCCCGACATTCCGATTCGGTAAAAGGGGCGTATCCCTTGAACATAAGGCTTTCAGGGGTCCGTCCAGCTAATGTTGTATCCCATTCCCAGCCAATATCATAATTACGATTAAGATCTACCCCATCATGAATATTAAAAACACCGTTGGAATCGTTATCGCTTTTATTTTTGCGCCAGTCCAGATTTCCCCATTCGACAACCAATCGTCCCTCGGGATTTATAAAGGGCACAACATATATTTCCAGATCCCTTATGTATCGGAGTGTCGACCGGTCTTCATCAAGGTACCTTCTTACCAAAACCGAAGCGTAGTTAAGTACGACTTCCGGACCAAGCGGTTCCTCCGAATGTACGCCCGCGCATAGAAACACGGCTGGTTCATCTTCGTCTTGTTCGGCGTTATCGGAAATCTTGAGATAGAATATTGGAACGCTATCTCGAGTTGAATACCCCAGGGTGTCTATCATGAGGAATTCACTATAGTTGTCGCGCATGACTGTAAATGAATCGAGCACCTGGCTGTAAGTGTGGTAGCGGGATGGCAATTCATCAGAAAGGGCCGGGTTAGCCAAAAATATAAATATACCTGCTAACACCAGGAATTCCCGAAACCATTTCGATAGCGGTTGATCCATTGGCTCCTCAGTTAACCTTTATTTAAATATACATCGTTTTTATTTTTTGACAACATTATTATCGATTAGCTTTGTGTCGCAGACGGAAAATGAAAATTCCTTTTAGATAAGCTCGCAAATTACTGATATATATTGAGAATTTTAGCAACTTTGGGCGTATAATCGATATAAATGATTTGTTTTAGGAGATTAAAGTTGAAAATTCGGGATTAATGTCAAATTTGCTTGTTGTAACAGTTTGCATATAACCCCTTTAATCCGCTTGCTTTTAGCCGATATCAATTGTATAATGTCACCTTATAAATCAGGATAGTTGATATTTCTATACAAGGAGATAAAATGGCAACCAAAATCAACAAAACGAAACAAAAACCAAAAACTGGCAAACCAGTCAAAAAGGCACAAGCCAAACCGAAGCAACAACCGAAAACAACTGCCAAAATGGCAGCCCCAACCGTGAATCTCAAGGGGCATAAATTGGTTTACCTATTCGGCGGTAAAAAGGCCGAGGGCACCGGCGCCATGAAAGATCTATTAGGCGGAAAGGGAGCCGGATTGGCCGAAATGACTAATATCGGCGTACCGGTCCCGCCCGGATTTACTATCACCACCGAAGTTTGTAAGCTCTATTACAAGTTCAATATGACTGTCCCTAAGGAACTTGACCAGCAAATCAAGCAAGGATTGGCCCATATCGAAAAAAATACCGGGATGAAATTCGGCGATCCGGTTAGTCCTCTCCTGGTTTCTGTCCGTTCCGGCGCGAAATTCTCGATGCCCGGGATGATGGACACAATCCTGAATTTGGGGTTAAACGACGCCACGATTCAAGGGCTAATCAAGAAAACCGATAATGAGCGTTTCGTATATGATAGCTATCGCCGGTTTATCCAGATGTTCGGTAATGTCGTTTTGGGAATCGATAAGCATGAGTTCGATGAAATCATGGATAGCCGCAAGAAAAAAGTCAACGCCAAGCTCGATACCGATCTCGGAGTCGATGATTTAAAGTATATTATCAAAAAATACAAAGAAAAAGTCGTCGAAAAAACCGGCAACGATTTCCCTCAAGATGTTAACCTGCAGCTGGAAATGGCCCGCGATGCCGTATTTCGTTCCTGGAATAATCCCCGCGCTATTACCTATCGCAAACTTAACGATATTCCAGGCGATCTGGGAACCGGAGTAAATATCCAGGCAATGGTGTTCGGCAATATGGGCGAAACATCAGCTACCGGAGTCGGTTTTACCCGCGACCCTTCCACCGGCAAGAAAGAATTTTATGGCGAATATCTGACTAACGCGCAGGGCGAGGATGTCGTGGCCGGTATCAGAACCCCACGTCATATTTCGAACCTCGCCAAAGAAATGCCCAAAGTATACAAAGAACTTAAAGATATAACCGCCAAGCTTGAAAAACACTACCGCGACGTACAGGATTTCGAATTCACCATTCAGGAAGGCAAACTTTACATGTTACAGACCCGTACCGGCAAGCGGACAACCGCCGCCGCCGTTAAAATAGCGGTCGACATGGTAAAAGAAAAGCTGATAACCAAAGAAGAGGCTTTATTGCGGGTCGAGCCATCTTCACTCGATCAACTTTTACATCCCCGAATTGACCCCAAAGCCACCCCGACTGTGATTGCTAAGGGTCTGGCGGCCTCGCCGGGCGCCGGTTCGGGCGCGGTTTGTTTTTCAGCCGATGATGCGGTTCGGTTTTCACAAGCAGGACAGAAAGTCATACTGGTTCGGCAAGAGACCAACCCTGACGATATCGCCGGCATGAATGTCGCCCAGGGAATTTTAACCTCGCGCGGTGGGATGACATCCCATGCCGCCGTGGTGGCCCGTGGTATGGGCAAATGCTGTGTGGCGGGCGCCGAGGATATTAAGGTTTATGAAGTCGACCATAAATTTATCGCGGGAAAGCATGTTGTCAGCG
>CAZTNJ010000012.1:29036-34255 GCA_964614835.1 uncultured Ignavibacteria bacterium
TAATAACCCTTAACGGCTCCACCGGTGAAGTGATGCTTGGCGAAGTGCCCACGATTGAACCGGAGTTATCCGGCGAATTCGCTATATTCATGGGCTGGGCCGATGAAATCCGCAAGTTGAAAATCCGCACCAACGCCGATACCCCTAAAGATGCCACAACCGCGCGCGCGTTCGGCGCCGAGGGAATTGGGCTTTGCCGCACCGAACATATGTTCTTCAGCTCAAACAGAATCCCGATTGTCCAGCAAATGATTCTGGCGGATAACGAAATAGAACGGCGTGAAGCGCTCGATAAATTACTGCCATTCCAGAAAGGCGATTTCAGGGATATATTCGACGCCATGCAGGGATTGCCGGTAACAATTCGCACAATCGATCCGCCGCTTCATGAATTCTTGCCGGCCAAAGCCGAAATCCTGGAAGAAATCGAGAAACTTAAAGAATCTGGCGCCTGGGAAGACGATATCAAGGCTAAAGAAAAAATCCTTCGCCGGATTGAACAGCTGGCTGAATTCAATCCCATGATGGGACATCGCGGCTGCCGTTTAGGTATCACCTATCCTGAAATCACCGAGATGCAGGCGCGCGCGATTTTCTCGGCGGCCTGCGAAATAGCCAAAAATCCGCGCAAAGTCGCGCCTATCCCTGAAGTCATGATTCCGCTGGTTGGTACTGTCGATGAATTTATCAACCAGAGAAATATCGTGGTGCGGGTGGCTGAAGAGGTTATGAAGCATTATAAAGTACAGGTGCCGTATCTTGTCGGGACGATGATTGAAGTGCCGCGCGGGGCAATTACTGCCGATGAAATCGCGGCCCACGCCCAGTTTTTCTCGTTTGGCACCAATGACCTCACCCAGATGACCTACGGATTTTCGCGCGATGATTCCGGCAAGTTTATCAAAGTATACGTGGAAAAAGGAATATTGCCGAAAGACCCGTTCGTGTCGATCGATAGGAAGGGGGTTGGGCAACTGGTGAAGATAGCGGTTGAAAAAGGCCGGTCGGTTCGCAAAGATATCAAATTGGGTATCTGCGGAGAACATGGCGGCGATCCCGATTCAATCGAATTCTGCCATCAGCTGGGATTAAACTATGTAAGCTGTTCGCCGTATCGGGTACCGATTGCCCGTCTGGCCGCGGCCCGCGCCGCGCTCGGCAAGAGCGAATATACGTCAAAGTAAACAATCACTATGTAGGGGTACGATATATCGTGCCCCTACTCCGCATTTGGCGATTCATTTTTCCCTTGTTGATACTGTATTAATTTCATATATTTATTTTGTAGATCATTATCATTAATAGAAACCAGAAGATACGCGCATCACCGGCCAATGCACGGTAATTCATTATTCCGAAAAATCCGCAAGGCGATTGAGGGTTAATGCAGATTAAATCCAGGAGGCGAAAACATCAATATTGTTTATAATGTGTGTCATAAAATGTAGTTAAAGGCAGAATTCAGGTCAGTTTTAAATGGGGGATGTAAAGAGTAATTCTGTTGAACTATTTATTGAAATCCAGTTCGTTTTACGAGAGAGGTGTTTGTATGTTGTATAAAATTTCTATCTTGATCGCGGCGCTTTGCGCGCTGGGTATGGCTCAAGATTTCGGACTTGGTCCGGGATCGCCATTAGTACCGCCATATTTTACCGGAAGTATCGAATCATCGGCAGTAGCCCTACCTCCACCGGTGATTCCATTCCCGGTACTTGCGTTGAGGCCTATAGATGTTATCAGCTCTTTCAGCTATGGCGTTGAACGGATGACCCCCAATCCGGGATGTACCCAGATGATATATTTTTCCGTATCTGCCGCAAGTGTCGGGATACCTGGATCGGCCGTGAATATTCAAGCCGCCGGTAATGGCGCGGCGGGCGATATATTCGTGGCACTGGTTGACCCTACCGGAGGTCCAACTGTTGGACCAATTTTATGGAATGATGCGCCGGCTGTTGGGTTAACGCCGCTTCCTGTGCAAGATGAAATAAGCGGGGCAAGTTACCCGAAACGACCTGTTACAACCAATCAGTTTTATTTTACTTTAAATGCGCCTTCGGCGGCTTTCTACGGATTTACAGGGGGAGATATTTTCTATACGGCCCCCGGTATAATATACGCGCCTTTTGGGATGTTGGGTTTGGTACCTCCAGATGAAATCGACGCGCTGGCTGTTATCGATAATGGCATAATTGGAACGCTCGATCCCCCTGATACGATTTTTATCTCATTAACGCCGACGTCTCCGAGCGTTCCACTGTTTGGCGGCCCGTCGGCGATAATGCAAGTCTGGCCGACGATTAGGCCTGCCTATTTCAGTCACCAATTGGGATTAATACCTCCCGATGATATCGACGCAATCAGTTTCTATGGACCAAACGGCATGCCCGGTTGCGGCCCGTATATTTTAGGGGATGTCAACGGGGATGGCACAAGGCTTGGCAGCGATGTTACATTTCTTGTGCGATATTTTAAAGGTATAGGCGTTCCACCTTATCAATGCTATGATGTTTCTAACAAAGCAATGCTTTTTTCGGCGGGGGATCTTAATGGGGATTGCCAGCTTAGAGGAGCGGATGTAACCAGACTGGTGGCATATTTCAAGGGCGTCGCTTCTATATCCGCATGTCCTTGGACACCTGAGTGCGGGATTTAAGACTATAGATTGAAATGAACAACGACAGGCGATCCGTTTCAATGGGTCGCCTTTGAATTAAATATTTAGCTCTTTCTCGCTTGCCAAATATCGCAACATCCCCTAAGCTAATCTCGTAATATCCATTGACATTAACCCCGCCTCCAAACAGAAGGAGAAACAATGGAAAACGGCGTCAAATACCGCAATATGTGGGCACAGGTCGGCCTGGTAATTATCACGCTGGGGATTTATGTAATCTACTGGTTCTATCAGACCGCTTGCGAGCTGAAGTATCTGGCCAAAGATCAGTCGGCCAGCCCCGGACTCTGGACCGTGCTTTTATTTATCCCGTTCGGCGCGATTTATTCGCATTACAAATATGGCGAAATATTCGAAAAAGTCAGCACCGAAAAGCTCAACCGCTGGATTATTTTCCTGCTCTGGTTCGTCTTTTCGCCGGCGGTCTGGTTTATCGTGCAAACCGAACTTAATCGCCGCGCTACATTCGGTAAACCGCCACAAGCTTAATTCAATCATGACGCGAATTTTTTTTGAGGGTCGATTGCCAGTAATCGGCCCTTTCAAATTTCTCTACTCATTTGTCGGTTTTAGCCCTAACATAAGTCGAACTGTATTTTAGCAAAGGTTCTGATTTTGCTTGGGGAAATAGCCGCCTTAATCACCGCCGCCTGCTGGTCGTTTGGGTCGATTCTGTTTACTATCGGCAGCACCCGCCTCGGTTCTGTTGTCGTCAACCGAATCAGACTGGTATTCGCGTTTTTGCTTCTTATGCCGGCTAATTTTATCCTGACCGGCCAGCCGATTCCGTTTTCGGCATCATCCGAAAGCTGGTTCTGGCTGGGATTGTCGGGCATCGTCGGTTTCACGCTCGGGGATGCCATGTTATTCCAGGCGTTCGTGATACTGGGCACGCGAATCACCATGCTTATCATGTCGCTGGTGCCGGTTATTGGAGCATTTCTGGCCTGGATACTGCTGGGTGAAAGACTATCGCCAACGGAAATGGTCGCTATTGCCATAGTTGTCGGGGGAATATCATCGGTAATTATACTCAAACATTCCGAAAGCCAGCAAACCGACAGGCGACATCTGTTTTTTGGGATCTTTCTGGCATTCGGCGGGGCTCTGGGTCAAGCCGGCGGATTGATACTATCTCGGAAAGGGATGAGCGGCGATATATCCGCGTTATCAGCCAACGTTATTAGAGTGGGAGTGGCTATGATTACAATCTGGATGGCGACATTATTTGTCGGTAAAGCAAAATATACAATTAGGCAATTATCAGATAAAAAAGGAACCCTGGCGACTTTCGCCGCTTCGGTGATGGGGCCATTCTTGGGCGTCTGGATGTCGCTGGTAGCTATCAAATACGCCAAAATCGGGGTGGCTTCCGCGATAATGGCCTTGCCGCCAATACTGATTCTACCTCTGGTCTATTTCGTTTTTAAAGAAAAAGTTTCGCCGGGAGCGATTATCGGAACGGTTGTGGCTGTCGGCGGCACTATATTATTATTCATCAGTAAATAATACTTTATAATATAAGCCGTCATCACCGAGGCTTATCTATCGTTGGTTGCCATTCTATCGAGTCTCGATATTTACATTGAGTTATCCGATCAATAATAAGGCATTTTATTGGGGAATAAAATCGCTTCTGGATGGTCTTTATATAAACTGCCGAGAAATCGAGCGAAACCGCGGCAATCGCTGTCTCGTATCTAAAATGACGATAAACCTGTTAATTCTATCGTTTAGGAAAAAACCGTAGGAGGTATAACATGAAATCGATTCCGGTTTTTACGTTTTTTGTGGCGACAATCCTATCGGTAAACGCGTTAGCTCAAGATTCGTTGTTTTCAAACCCCTTCAGTTTTCAGGTAACGGGGTCTCCCTATGCAATCTGTCTGAATGATTTTGATGGCGATGGCGATAAAGATATCGCCACTGCCAATAATAGCGGGCAATCAATAGCTATTCTTCTTAATGATGGTCATGGCGCATTCGCACCGGCAACCTATATTCCCGGAGGAGATCAATCGAATTCAATAGTATCTGCTGACTTCGATAACGATCAGGATTTCGACTTGGCTGTGGTCAATCTCGCCACTAACGATATATCGGTATTCCTCAATAACGGCAACGCCGCATTTACCGACCGCGTAAATTACACAGCCGGCTTTTTTCCCTACGGAATCTGCGGCGGCGATATCGATGGCGATAACGATTTCGATCTGGCGGTTGCTAATGCCTTTACAGACAACGTTTCGATTTTTAAAAATAACGGTAATGGTACATTTCAAGACGCCGTTAATTACGCGGCTGGTGTGGGCGCTTATTGTATATTTATGGCCGATTTAGACGGCGATTCCGATAAAGACCTGGCAGTTGGGAACATGATAGGATCAAACGTTTCGATTCTTAAAAACTCGGGCAATGGCACTTTCCTATCGCCGGTTAATTATAATCTATCCGGCGGACTTAGTTCTATTACCGGCGGTGATTTTGATAACGATGGCGATATCGACTTGATCGCGGCCGATGCCGGCCAAAATGCTATTGA
>CAZTNJ010000013.1:0-33370 GCA_964614835.1 uncultured Ignavibacteria bacterium
TTTTCTATACTTAACGATATTAGTGTCGATAAGTATAAAAAAATGAGCCTTGAGAAATATTTCACTTGATATAAGAATGGAAGTTATTTATGATAAATCGTGGAATGATTGCGGACAAATATGAGTAAAACAAATCAAGATAAATCAAGAGTTCTGCTAAATAGGTTTTATGAAGAATATCTTGATTTATTTGCCCAAAACCCATAAATGTAATAGATTGATATAAATTCCTTTGGCAACATATAAAGGAAGGATAATACATGGCTGAAATGGATTCGATTTCTAAAGCCCAGGTAATAATCGATCGTATGCAACTGCCGAAATTACTCGAGCTAATTACGGCTAAAGGGTATAAGTTGCTAGGGCCTACGGTCAGGGATGGCGCTATCGTGTACGACGAAATCGGCGGTGACGGCGATTTACCGATAGGCTGGACCGATCAGCAATCGGGCGGCTCGTATAAACTTGAAAAAACGGAAGACAGGCGGATATTCGGTTTTACCATTGGCCAGCAATCATGGAAAAGCTTTTTCTACCCACCATCGTTGAAATATTGGACGGCCAGCAGAGAAAACGGCGAAATCGAAGTTACGGACGCTAAGCCACTTTTGGCCAAACAGGCATTAATTGGCGTAAGAGCCTGCGAACTGGCCGCACTAGCCATCCATGATAAAGTCTTGATGGGCGATCAGTATAAGGATCCCCATTATGCCGCTTTAAGGGAGAATAGCTTTATCGTTGCGGTCAACTGCGCTAAGGCCTGCAGCACCTGTTTCTGCGATTCGATGAAAACCGGGCCGCGGGCGCAATCCGGATACGACCTTGCGCTCACAGAGATTGTCGAAGGCGACAAACATTACTTCGTTGTAGATGTCGGTAGCATGAAAGGCACACAGGTAATCCAAAACCTGAACACCCAAGCGGCAACTGCGGAACACGAAAATAAAATCGAAAAAATGATGGCTGACACTAAAGCGCAGATGAAAATACATCTTGATACGACCAATCTGAAAGAAATAATCTGGCGGAACTTCGAAAGCTCGCAATGGGATGCGGTGGACAAACGCTGCCTGGCCTGCAGTAATTGTACGATGGTCTGCCCTACCTGTTTCTGCGTATCGGTGGAGGAGAATACCGATTTAACGGGAACGAAAGCCGAACGTATCAGGCGCTGGGATTCCTGTTTCAGGCTCGATTTCTCATATATTTTTGGCGGCAGTATCAGGCCATCGACAAAATCACGATATCGCCAGTGGCTGACCCACAAATTATCAAGTTGGGTGGACCAATTCGGTACTTTCGGATGTGTGGGGTGTGGACGGTGTATTACATGGTGCCCGGTTGGTATCAATATCGCCGAAGAGGCGATGGCTATCCGGGAAAGCGACTTAAAAAGCAATAAACCAATATCAGTAAAAGGATAGGTTCATGGAATCACTGGAAAACCTTATTGCGGAACATCCCTTTTTCAAAGGGTTTGAAGCCAGGCACATCAAATTACTGACCGGTTGCGCCTCCAACGAGAAATTCAATGCTGGCGAATTCCTATTTCGTCAGGGGGAACCGGCCAACAAATTTTACATTGTGCGGGCGGGAAAAGTATCGGTAGAAGTATTTATTCCTCAAAGGGGCGCGGTAACGATTCAAACGGCTGATGAGGGGGAAATTCTGGGTTGGTCATGGCTCGTAAAACCATATCAATGGCATTTTGACGCGAGGGCCATGGATTTGACCAGATTAATCGCCCTCGATGGCGAATGTTTGAGAAAAAAATGTGAAGATGATCATGATCTGGGGTATGAATTACTCAAGCGTTTCGCGGATATTATGGCCAGACGCCTTGAGGCGACCAGAGTACAACTGATGGATATTTATGGCATATACAACGAAAAAACAAAAAAGTAACCGCGTGAATCCGTCAGATCCTATGCTGCCGGAGTTATTTACGATAACCCGGGCGCAGCAGGATACTTATGACACATTCACGTTAGAACTGGTCAGTAAAGAAAAAGAAGACGGATTCCGGTTTGCCCCTGGCCAGTTCAATTTGCTCTATGTTTTTGGAGTGGGCGAAGTGCCAATATCGATTAGCGGCGATCCAAATAAACCGGAAGTCCTCGTGCATACCACTCGAGCAGTAGGTACCGTAACCAAAGCGATGAAAAAACTTAAAAAGGGCGAAATTATCGGGATACGCGGCCCTTATGGCACAAGCTGGCCGGTTGTAGAAGCTGAAGGCAAAGATTTGATTATAGTCGCGGGCGGGATTGGTTTGGCGCCGCTTCGTCCAACAATTTATCATGCCCTGGCAAATCGTGAGAAATATGGCAAACTGATACTTCTCTACGGCGCCCGCACCCCGGAAGATATGCTTTACGTGAAGCAGTTGGAAAATTGGCGAGCTCGTTCGGATTTCGAGGTTTTTTCTACTGTCGATAGAGGCGATTCGAAATGGCGCGGCAATGTTGGCGTGGTAACCACTTTGATTCCCAAAGCCAATTTCGAACCGCAAAGCGCGATGGCGATGATATGTGGTCCGGAGATTATGATGCGATTCACGATAATGGAACTTCAGCGCCGCGGTATGGCTGAAAAGCAAATTGTCGTATCGATGGAGCGCAACATGAAATGCGGGGTCGGATTATGCGGTCATTGCCAGCTTGGCCCGACTTTTATCTGCAAGAATGGCCCGGTGTACCGGTTTGATTTGATAAAAGACTTGTTAGCAAAGCGAGAGTTATAATATGCCAAAGAAAATAAAACCAAAACTCGCTGTCTGGAAATTCGCATCCTGCGACGGTTGCCAGCTATCTTTGCTTGATTGCGAAGATGAACTTCTGGACGTGGCAGGCGAAATCGAGATAGCCAATTTCCCGGAAGCCTCGCGTCAGGTGCTTAAAGGGCCTTATGAGATATCGCTGGTGGAAGGCTCGATTACGACACCGCATGATGCCGAGCGAATTCATAAAATCAGGAAAATGTCGAAGGTTTTGATAACAATCGGGGCCTGCGCTACTGCCGGAGGGATTCAGGCGCTACGGAATTTCACCGATGTTAAAAATTATATTCCACTGGTATATGCGTCGCCGCAGTTTATCCATACGCTTAACAAATCGACGCCAATAGGCGATCATATCCCGGTCGATTTCGAACTTCGGGGCTGCCCGATAAACAAGATGCATCTTGTCGAGGTTATCAGCGCCTATTTGACCGGTCGCAAACCGAATATATTTCCTCACAGCGTTTGTGTCGAATGTAAGCTTCGGGGAACGGTTTGTGTGATGGTGAACGGCGGTCAGAACTGTATGGGACCCGTAACTCATTCTGGCTGCAACGCCTTATGCCCTTCGTATAACCGGCCCTGTTATGGTTGTTTTGGACCGAAAGAATCGCCCAACACCAAATCGCTGGCCAATCAATTCAAAACACTTGGTCAAAGCGAATTGGATATCATGAGGGGTTTCCGGACTTATAACGCATATGCAGAACCATTCCGCAAAGAGAGTGAAGCCCATGAAAAATAGCACAATAAAAGTAGATTATCTGGCCAGAGTTGAGGGCGAAGGTTCGCTCTATGTGAAAATAAAGAACAACAAAGTAGTCGATACCAAATTTGGAATATTCGAGCCACCCCGCTTTTTCGAGGCCTTTTTGCGGGGACGCAAATTCACCGAAGCGCCCGATATCACCGCTCGTATCTGCGGAATTTGCCCGATGGCATATCAGACAAGCGCTATTCTGGCAATGGAGAGTATTTGCGGTGTCAAGGTTGAAGGGCAGCTACGCGAATTACGGCGGCTTATCTACTGCGGCGAATGGATCGAGAGCCACATTCTTCATGTGTATATGCTTCACGCGCCGGATTTCCTGGGGTATCAAGACGCGATTCAGATAGCCAAAGATCATCCGGAAATCGTGAAAAACGCGTTGCGGCTTAAAAAAATTGGAAACGATATTATCAACGTTGTGGGCGGACGGGAAATACATCCGATTAACATGAAAGTTGGCGGGTTTTACAAAGTCCCGACAAAGAAACAATTACAGGGTTTGGTCGAAGATTTGAAGTGGGCTTTAGATGCCGCGATTGAAACTGTCAAATTTATGGCCGGGTTGAATTTTCCCGACCTGGAACAGGACTACGAATACGTATCGCTTCGCCATCCTATAGAATATCCGATTTTCGATGGGCGTTTGGTTTCCAACAAGGGACTCGATATCGCGGTTGACGAATACGATAAGTATTTTGCCGAAGAGCATGTCAAGCACAGCAACGCGCTTCAAGGAGTAATGAAAGAACGGGGCAATTATTTTGTCGGGCCGTTGGCTCGTTACAATCTCTGTTTTGATAAGCTATCTACATCGGCAAAACAGGTGGCGAAAGCGGTTAAGCTCGATAAAGGGACTAATAATCCTTTTAAGAGCATAATCGTGCGAAGTATCGAATCGGTCTACGCCATCGAGGAATCGTTGAGGATAATCAAGAATTACGAAATGCCGGAGAAACCGGCTCTTGAGGTCGTTCCCAGAGCGGGGATCGGCTACGGCTGCAGCGAAGCGCCGCGGGGAATTTGCGTCCATCGTTATAAAATCGATGACAAAGGGAATATCCTTGATGCCAAAATCGTGCCTCCGACATCGCAAAACCAGAAGACTATCGAAAGCGATTTGCGGCAGGTGGTCAGCAAGAATTTGCGGCTGTCAGATTCGAAACTGACCTGGCTATGCGAACAGACGGTTCGTAATTACGATCCCTGTATTTCGTGCGCGACGCACTTTTTAAAACTGAATATCGAACGCGAATAAGCGTTTTTAGCGATGGCAAATAGGGCACCTTCGCCGCAAAACTTCACCTCGATTGTCATAATCGGGATCGGCAATGAATTCCGTGGCGATGACGGCGCCGGGTTGGTGGCGGCCGAAAGCTTGAAAGCGGAAAACCTTGCTGGTGTGGAGATAAAATGTCAAAGCGGTGAAGGTGCTATTTTATTGGAATCCTGGCAAGGATATAGTACCGCAATTGTCATCGATGCCGCCAGAGGAGGCGCGGTTCCCGGGACAATTCACCGATTTGAGATTAATGAACAACCTCTCCCCCGCAATATGTTCAATAGTTGTTCCTCGCACGCGTTTAGTTTAGTGGAATCCATCGAAATGGGTAAAATGCTAAATCGATTGCCCGCGAAACTGATTGTCTATGGAATCGAAGGCAAATCATTCGGGATGGGAATAGGATTATCCCCGGAAATTCAAGCGGCAATCAGTAATCTAATCAAGCTAATTAAAGATGAACTTTCGAATTAGATGAATTGATTAAACAGCTTACTTTTCACCATCCGATACTACTTGAAATTTAATTAAAAATACCTGTTAATTATTCCCTATGGATAAAAATCATTCGGCAAAATTCTTATCTGAAAGCCGGTGCCTCAAAATAGCGGTACGCGGAGCAGTCCAAGGCGTCGGATTCAGGCCATTCGTATTTCGGCTGGCCAACGAACTTGATCTTACCGGCTGGGTAAATAATTCGCCAATGGGGGTGTTTATTGAGGTTGAGGGCGAAGCCGACAGGTTGGAGTCATTTATAGAAAGGCTGCGAGCCGAAAAGCCGCCTTTGGCTTCGATACAAAGCCTCGAATCATCCTACATTGACCCGCGTGGTTACACGAAATTCGAGGTGCGCCCAAGCGACGAGACAGGGCCGAAATCGGCTTTGGTGATGGCGGATATTGCTGTATGCGATGATTGTTTAAGGGAGATGAACGATCCGCGTGATAGACGTTATCGTTATCCGTTTATAAATTGCACCAATTGCGGGCCGCGCTATAGCATAATTGAAGCTCTCCCCTACGACCGCCCGAACACAACGATGCGGCTATTCCCGATGTGCGATAAATGTCGGGCCGAATACGAAAATCCAGCCGACAGGAGATTTCACGCCCAACCAATTGCATGTCCAGAATGCGGACCACATATCGAATTGTGGGATATAACTGGAAAGACTATCGATAAGTACGAAAGTGCATTGGAACGTACTATCGAGGCAATTAAGGCAGGCCAGATAGTCGCGATTAAGGGTCTGGGGGGATTCCACCTGGTAGTTGACGCCGCCAATCCAGACGCCGTCAAGAAACTCAGGCAACATAAAAACCGGGAGGAAAAACCTCTGGCGTTGATGTACCAATCATGGAAGGAAGCAGCGATAGATTGCGAGTTGTCATCCATAGAAAAACGGCTTCTTTTATCCCCGGAATCGCCAATAGTACTTCTAAAAAAACGAATGCCGCTTTCTAATCAATCCGTATGCGAATCGGTGGCGCCTGATAATCCGTATCTGGGGGTAATGCTCCCTTATACGCCGCTTCACCATTTGCTTTTGCGGGGATTAGACAATCCGGTGGTCGCAACCAGCGGTAATCTTTCGGATGAACCGATATGTATCGACGAACAAGAGGCAATTGGAAGGTTGAAAGGGATTGCCGAGCTCTTCTTAATTCACAATCGGCCAATCAGACGTCACGTCGATGATTCAATTGTTCGAATAATCGCGGGCCGCGAAATGATGATGCGTCGCGCCAGAGGTTATGCACCCCTGCCGGTAAATGTTAATAAAGAGTTGCCGAAAACGCTGGCGGTGGGGGCGCATCTAAAAAACAATGTAGCGATAGGATTCGATAAACGGGTTATTATCAGCCAGCATATAGGGGATTTGGAGACGATTCAGGCATATGGGGCGTTTGAAAATGTGATTAAAAGCTTGAGCGATTTATATGATTTTAGGCCGGACAAAATTGCCTGTGATATTCACCCGGATTATTTGTCATCGCAATATGCGCATAAGAGCGGCCTGCCGATGGCAAAGGTACAACATCATTACGCGCATATTTTAGGTTGTTTGGCCGAAAACGAAATTGAGCCGCCGGTATTGGGAGTATCATGGGATGGAACCGGACTGGGAACCGATAACACAATCTGGGGGGGCGAATTTTTGGCGATAAACGATATAGGTTTCGACAGAATCGCGCATTTGCGGACATTTAGACTTCCAGGGGGCGACAAGGCAATCAAGGAACCGCGGCGAACGGCGTTGGGTATTTTATATGAAATGTATGGCGATAAGGCTTTTGGGATGTTTGATATCGATTCGATAAAGGCGTTTGATAAATCGGAGCTTACCCTACTTACTAGGATGTTGCAGTCGGGATTTAATTGTCCGATGACATCGAGTGCGGGCAGATTATTCGACGCGGTATCATCGATAGTAGGATTAAGACAGCAAACCAATTATGAAGGGCAAGCGGCAATGGAATTGGAATTTGCCATTGGCGATATTAATAACGATGAATCTTACGATATCGAGGTTGCGGATAATTTAAATCCGATGATTATCGACTGGAAATTACTGGTCGGGCAGATTATCGAAGATATCAAACAGAATATGAAAATCGGGTTAATAGCGGCGAAATTTCATAATGCAATGGTAGAAATAATAATAGCCATAACCAAAATCGCCGGTTTGGAGAAAGTTGTTTTATCTGGCGGATGTTTTCAAAATAAGTATCTTATAGAGAAATCAATAAGCCGGCTTAACCAGGAAGGATATCGCCCTTACTGGAATCAACGGATTCCGCCTAACGATGGCGGTATCGCCCTGGGTCAGGTTATAGAAGCGGCGAGATTAAATAAGGCGGAATGAAACATGTGTCTGGCGGTCCCTGGCAAAATCGAAAGTATAACCGGCGAAGATTTCGAACGTACCGGTAAGGTGAGTTTTGGCGGCGCGGTTAAAGATATCAATCTGGCGTACGTGCCAGAATCTAAAGTTGGCGATTATGTGATTGTTCACGTGGGGTTCGCTATATCGATCATAGATGAAGCGGAAGCCATGAAGGTTTTCGAATATCTGGATGAAATCGCCGAACTGGAAAAATCCGAGGATAACGAGAAATGAGGTTTCTCGAGGAGTATCGCGATCCCGCCGCGGCCAAAGAATATTTGCGACTGATAAAGGCAACCGTTAGCCGCTCTTGGACTATCATGGAAATCTGCGGCGGACAGACGCATACTATCGTTAAATACGGATTAGATGAGATTCTGCCAAACAAAATCACGCTGGTGCACGGTCCGGGTTGCCCGGTTTGCGTAACCGCGGTGGAGCTTATCGATAAAGCGATTGAATTAGCGGGTCGGCAGAATGTGATATTCTGCTCATTCGGAGATATGCTTCGAGTACCCGGCAGCGATAAAGATTTACTCTGGGTCAAGGCTAATGGCGGCGATATCAGAATAGTCTACTCCCCCATGGACGCGCTGAAAATCGCCAAAGAAAATCCCCAGAATGAGGTTGTATTTTTCGCGGTTGGATTCGAGACAACGGCGCCGGCTAATGCCATGGCAATCTTCCAGGCAAAAAAACAAAAACTCGACAATTTCAGTGTGCTGGTTTCTCATGTGCTGGTACCGCCAGCAATGGAGTTAATCCTTGGTTCCCCCAATAACAAAGTTCAGGGGTTTCTGGCGGCTGGCCATGTTTGCATGGTGATGGGATACGCCGAATATGAACCGATCGCGGCAAAATATAAGATTCCTATTGTTGTTACCGGTTTCGAACCATTAGATTTACTTCAGGGGATTTATATGACCGTTAAACAACTTGAAGAGAATCGCCACATAGTAGAAAATCAATATTCGCGGGCGGTAAACAGGGAAGGCAATATTCAGGCTAAACAGTTGATGGCAGAGGTATTCAAGACCATCACCAGAAAATGGCGCGGTCTCGGAAGTATTAGAGATAGCGGTTTAGGATTAAGCGATGAATATGCGGCGTTCGATGCCGAAAAGAAATTTAATCTGGAAAATATCGCGATCGAGGAATCCGGCGAGTGCAAAAGCGGATTGGTATTACAGGGGTTGCTTAAACCTTATGATTGCCCGGCATTCGGAAACAAATGCACACCAGAACATCCTCTGGGAGCGACGATGGTATCATCCGAGGGAGCTTGCACGGCTTTTTATCGTTATCGAAGCCATCAGGCAGGCCAGATTCAGCAATCGTAGCCGCAAACCTCTTAACATAGCATAGTAAAAGGATAAAAGAGTGGCAGAAGAAAATTTCGATTTCGGCTTGAGCTGTCCGATACCGATTAGCGAATATCCGAATATACTTCTAGCGCACGGCGGCGGGGGAAAACTGACCCACCAGTTGATAGAGAAACTGTTTCTCCCATCGTTTAATAACGAGCAATTGGAGTCGCGTCATGATGGGGCGGTGTTGGAAATTGGCGGCCATAAACTAGCCTTTACTACTGATTCATATGTGGTTAAGCCGTTATTTTTCCCAGGTGGAGATATTGGAACGCTGGCAATTAACGGTACGGTGAACGATCTGGCGATGTGCGGCGCGCGGCCGCTTTATATTTCTATCGGATTGATAATCGAAGAGGGATTGCCAATCGAAATTCTCTGGCGGGTGGTGAATTCGCTGAAAGAGGCCGCTCTGAAGGCTAATGTGAAAATCGTAACCGGCGATACGAAAGTAGTCGATCATGGCAAAGGAGACGGGATTTTTATCAACAGCTCCGGCGTGGGGATTATCGAGCACAATTTGACAATCTCTCCCCTATCGATAATGCCAGGCGATAAGATTATCTTGAATGGCGATATCGGCCGCCATGGGATAGCAATTATGGCCTCGCGCGAAGGGCTGGCTTTCGAAAGCACTATCGAAAGCGATTGCGCGCCTTTGAATGGAGTTGTCCAGAAACTGCTGGAGAGCGGAATCGAACCGCATTGCCTTCGCGATTTGACGCGGGGCGGTCTGGCGACATCCCTAATTGAAATCGCGGAGACATCAGGGTTGACAATCAATATCGAGGAACAAGAGATCCCCATTATGGAGCAGGTGTCGGGAGCTTGTGAAATATTAGGATTAGACCCGCTTTATGTGGCAAATGAAGGGCGATTCGTGGTAATCGTGCCATCCGGACAAGCGGATAAGGCGCTGGCCATAATGCAAGCCGAATCGCCAAACCAGGAGTGTCGGGCTATCGGCGAAGTCGGAAAACTTGATAGCGCAAGCGGCGGATATAGGGGGATGGTGACGCTAACCACGAAAATTGGGTCTAACCGGCTTATCGATATGTTAAGCGGCGAACAATTGCCTAGAATTTGCTAGATGAATACGAAAAATAATATCAAAGCTGTCTTCTTAGATTTATATGGGACGATTTTTATCGAAAAACAATGGCTTCCCGGCGCTATAGAGACGATTGACTGGTTGCTGAAAAGCGATTTGCAAATAAGATTTATCACAAATACGACCCTGAAAAATCGGCGCATGCTTAGTGCGGTATTTGGTCAAATCGGTTTAAATGTGCCACTGGAATCGTTTTTTACACCGGCCAGAGCCGCGCGAAATTGGTTTAAGGCGAATCCCCCGCAAAAGGGAATTCTGCCGCTTGTTCATTCGAGCCAATCAGATGATTTGGGCGATATACCGCTGGTTTACGATGAATCGGCAGATTTTGTTTTAGTTGGCGATATGGGCGATGAATGGAACATCGATATTATGAATAAGGGATTGCGCACATTGATGGCCGGGGCGACACTGACCGCATTTCAGCAAAACCCTTACTGGTTGGCGGCCGACGGCAATCGTTTGGATAACGGTTCGTTTGTGGCGGCCCTGGAATACGGATCGGGGAAAAAGTGCCAGTATGCATTTGGTAAGCCCAATGAGTTGTTCTTTAAGATGGCTATTGAGGATACCGGAATCGCGCCGGAAAATACGATAATGGTGGGTGATGATTACCAGAGCGATATAGTCGGGGCATCACGCTGTGGGATAAATGGCGTGTTATTGAAAAGCGGCAAATACGAACAAGCGCCGGCTGGTAAATCATTCGATAAGGCGTTAGTTGTATTGGATAGTATCGAGAATTTGCGGGAATGGATGGAAAACGATTGATGATCAATCGGATAAGATTAGTTATAAGCATATACTTATTTATTTTGATGACTTTGTCGGCGTCTAGTCCACTTGGATTTCATCGGGGAAATTATCATCATCGGTTTTCTGTTTTTGCGAAAGTAGTTTCTTGAAACTCATTCCCTCGTGAAACGAGAAATACCATCCCAGAAGTAGAGGCGGTAAGTAGTTGAAAAAGTGAAGCAGAATCGAAAAGCTGAGACCCGTTTGTTTGTCGACATCGAACATAGACAGGGCAAAGACACAGGCCAGCTGGAAAGTGCCGATATTCACCGGTGTTACGACGATCATAACCATCACGGTATTGATAACCATGATAACCATCGCCCCCCAAAGCGTAATCCCCAGCCCAAATGCTGCAATCAGAAGGTAAACCATCATCGCTTGTAGAACCCAAGAAAGAAACGTAAGGCCGGCGACATACAATAAGTGGCGGGAGCTGCGGAGCATCGCCAAACCGGAAATAAAGCTGTTTCTGATATCATTCATCCTGCCGGCGAAATCTTGGGCCGGTTTAAATTTGCGCATCGCCATAAAAAGCGTGGCTTTGCGATGAAAACGCGACATCCGGTATAACGCGACTGACACGACCAAAACGATTATTCCACCGATAATCTCCCAGCTTCGCACATAAGCAGGAAACGCGTAAAACAACGATACTATCATTAGGAGTATTATCAGCACTAATGCATCAAAAAGCACTTCTAATACTATCGAAGAGAAGGCGGTGGTTTTCTTGATCTCTTCTTTTTTGGATAGCAAGAATACGCGGGCGACCTGGCCGGTCAGGGCCGGCATGAGAAGGTTCATCATCATACCGATTGAAAAAGTGGAAAAGATATTCAGAGTCCCGATTTTTTTACCGGGATCAATTATGTATTTCCAGCGTTGTGAGCGGACGAAGGCAATAATAAATTCCAAAATAGAAAGCGGAATCAGGTACCAAAAATTGATGCTTTTTATTATATTCCATACACTTTCAAAATCGAAATCGCGAAAAAGATAAATGGATAAAAGAACCGCCAGGATAGCGGCCCAGAAACGCTTGCGTTTTAAAAATGTCAACCTAAATCTCCGTCAGGCTCGTCTGTGGTATCCACCCTTTCAAACCGCTGGCCAATTCCACCAGGCAATAATTCTGGCGCTTGGAGATTATCTTGAACTCCAAACCCTCGTGGCCGGTGAATATCTTATCAAACTCCTCGCCGGGACCATCACGCAAATCCACCGCGGCGGCAATCACTACGCCCCAGCGAACGCCGCGCTCTTGGTTGATTGCGAAACGGGTAACCGCCGCGCTTAATATAAACATAAAAGCGGCGATTATTACAAGATAAATCACCAGCTCGCGTTTGCCATATTTTAACAATAACATTGATATGGCGGCGCAAAGAAGCCAGTAAAAAAAGATGGATAATCCAAAATTCGCCTGCGGAGTTAAAATCGTTGCTAAACTATACCAGATATCAACTAAAAATCCGCGCGGCTTTTCCTCGACCTTATCGACCGCGAATGATCGAGCAAAAACGAGATTTTCGCGGGCCGCTTTAAATGAGGGGTTGAGTTTAAGGCTATGATGATATGACGCTACCGCCAAACCAAGTTTTCCCTGCTTGAAATAGGCATTACCAAGATTATAATAAACCTCGGGCAGAAGATGACCGCGTTCTAGGTAAGCTGTATAATTTGCGGCGGCGGAAATATAATCGCCCTGGTCATAGGCGGCATTTGCCTTATTCCAGATTTCCTCATCGGCGGCCATTAATAAACTGCAGGAAAAGAAAAACAATAATACAATTAAGGGTTTGCTTGTATTCATCTAAGACTCCGATCGAGAGTCGAAAGCAGTTGCTCTGCCCGTTCGTAGTTGGCTTTCATCTGTTCCAGTTGAGGTTCAACAGGCGAGTACCGGCCGGCATCGCAGTCGTTTAGGAATCCGGTAAACTCATCGATCATATCATCGCATCTGCCGGTCTGTTTCAATAGTTGGATAATTTCATCGTTGGTAAGCCCGGCGGCGTTGACATTGAGCTTATCGGAAATAAACCCGACGACGCCGTTATAAAGCAATCCAAAAAATTGTCTGGGGTTACCGAAACCATCGCGGGCCGCTTGAAGCGCCTTGCGGGCGGCTTTACTGGCCGATTTGCGCCTGGCGTAAGCGATATCTCCCTCCATTCGCCGGCGTTGATTAACCCTAACTGCCAAAAATATTAACCAACCAATCGGCAACAGTTGCAACGCCCAAATAAGATCATTTTCATAAAGCGGAGGACCATTGGTTGATTTTGAAAGATCGGTTACGATATAATTAAGGCTCGATTTGGCCGCGGGAATGATATTTTTCGCAATCGCCCCTGGCGATGAGGTAGATGGCGAACTTGAGGGACGGACATTTACTTTTCCCGGACGTTGAGTGAGCACTTTATATTGTTGCGCGCTGGGATCGAAATAGGAGAAACTTACTTCCGGCAATTCATATTCGCCGGGGGCGGTTGGAATCAATACCCACTCATAATCTTTAGAGCCAGACACAGTATAGTTGTTTTTTGAAATATTTTCGTTACTTCCGGAATCATATAGTCGGAAGTTATCCAGCTTGGAGATATTAATCGACGATAGTTTTTTAATGTTGCCGGTGCCGCTTAAAATGGCTTTAAGCGATACCGGTTGATCCACTTCAACATCGCTTTTATCAGACGTTACCTTCAGATTAAATTTCCCAACCGCCCCCGAAAAATCGGCGGGTTTACCTGACAGCGGTAAAGGTTTGACATCAAGGTAAATTTTTTTCGAGCGCAATACTTGCTGTTGGGATACCGGACGAGAACGGCGACCAAATATGCCAAATGGATCATCGAAAAAGCCGTTCAAAGCATCCGGAGGAATTGTGACAACGGATGGCTCGATTGTCAGCTTACCCGAAACAGTTGGGAAAAGAGCCCGTTTTATTTCGGTAACCCGGTAGCGGCGATTGCCGATAACGGTAGTATAGGTCCGGTTTGGCGGCAAGTCCTCGACCCAGAATCCATTATAATCCGGCCATTGCAGGGATGGTTGTTGAAATAAATCCTGTGCTTGATAAAAGCTCAACGTCATTATCACCTGCTGGCCGACGAAGGGATTAGGGTTGTCAACTACCTGTTCGACAAAGAAAATATCACCGGAATCAGCCTGTTTTGATTGAGGCTTACCTTGAGTTGGGGCTTGTTGGGGTGGGCGGCTTGGCGCCGATTGCGATACCGTAATTTGTATCGGTTGAGTTGAATAGGTTTTGCCTCCGATGTTCACGGTTGCTGGTTGTATCGTGAAAGTGCCAACTTTACGGGGAACCAGGGAATAACTATAACTTGCCTGGTTCGTTATGCCTCCGGTACCCATAACGAGACTTGAGCTTGTACCTGAAGAATACACGTCAAAATCAGATAAATCCGGCAGAGTCGGTTTAGGGATTGACCTCATCCCGCCGCTTAACTTTATGGTCAGAGATATGGATTCGCCTAACCCGACATTGTTTCTATCGACAGTCGCCGAGAAATCGATATCCTGGGCTGACACTAACGCGATAGACGCCAGTAAAAGCGCCAGACTACCAATCGCGAGTCGAACTGGGGCGAACCTTAAATTTTCTAAGTTGTCCCTGTACCTGTTTTTCATCTTCTTTAAAGGCATTTAGCAGTTGTTTGGCTTCCTGCTTATTCATCTCGCCGGGTTTAACTTGTTCGTTTTGTTGCTGTTGATCTCTTTTATCCTGTTTTTGTTGATCTTGTTGCTTCTGCTGGTCTTTATTTTGATCTTGTTTGTTCTGATCCTGATTCTGTTGGCTTTGCTGGTCTTGCTGATTCTGTTGATCGTCTTTATTTTGCTTGTCTTGCTTCTGCTGTTGCTGCTGTTGTTGTTCTTGAAGCTTTTTCTTGGCTAACTCAAAGTTAAATTTAGCGTCCTGATTTTTCGGGTCGATTGTTAAGGCTTCTTTGTAGGCTCCAAGAGCGCTAGCATAATCCTGGCTTCTATAAAATGTGTTACCGAGATTATAATATGATTCGGCTTTTGCCTTATCTTTAGATTTGGCGGCAGCTTGAGCGAATCGTTCTTTGGCTTTTTCGAAATCGTTGCTTTTGTAAAGCGCCGCGCCATTGTTGAAAGTCGCTGTTGGATCATCCGGTCGAACAACTTCGGCCTGTTTGTATAGGTCTGCCGAGGCCGGGTACTCTTGCTTGCGGTATTGTTTTTCGGCTTTATTCATCAGGTCACGATATTCATCCGCATAAACAGCGGCCGCCATAAATATAATTAAAACTACTGCCTTAAATCTCATTTTTCTTTCTCTCGCCTATCAGCATCCCCAAAGCCATAAACAGTATTCCGGGAATCAGGAAATACTGATATTCCTCTTTATAGATTCGTCTAAAGCTGCCTTCGGTTTCGCCTTTTTTCAATCCCTTGATATCATTAACCAGCGATTTGATTTCCTCCTCGCCGGGCGTGGCCAGATAAGCGGAACCGTTGGTTGCAGATGAAATATCGGAGAGTAACTGCTGATTCAGTTTGGAAATCACCAGCTGGTCGTTCTCGTCTTTTTTATAGCCATCCACAACACCATCCGCTCGTCTCATAGGAATTGGTTCTCCGTTGGGAGTGCCGACTCCCACAGTAAAAATGCGAAACATGTCTTTGTATTTTTTAGCGGCAGTTACGGCATCCCCCTCTTGTTCTTCGCCATCGGTAAAAATGACCAGCACCTTATCGGCTTGACTTTGATTTGGAAAGCTTTCGGCAGCCTTCTCGATAGCCTTTTCAATATCAGTGCCAGTATCAGATATAATACCGACATTGACGACATCAAGAAACATACGAAAAGCTCCCTGGTCGACAGTCAAAGGGCATTGAACAAATGCCTGACCAGTAAATATTATCAGGCCGACATTTTCGCCGGGGATATTTCCCAGAACCGATATTATTTCGCGTTTGGCTTTTTCAAGGCGGTTGGGATAGAAATCGCCCGCCAGCATAGAAAGTGAAACATCCAGAGCAATCATCACCTGGCTGCCGGTAGTTTTAACTTTTACCAATTCAGAACCGTATTGCGGGCGAGCCAAAGCGATAATCATGAAAGCGAGTCCGATTATCGATAGGGTTAACTTGAGCCGCCTTTTGCTGTATGACAATCCAGCGCCGGCCAGTCGAGCGAGGTTTTCGCCTCCGAGACGACCCAGCCGGCTTTTTATAAGGCGCGTTCCCAGTATAAACAGGCCAACCAACATTGGTAACAGAATCAATAGATACAATGCGTTTTGATTGTAAAATCTCATGGCAGACCTCTAAAGATAATCGTGCCGGATATGAATTCAATGCCAAAAAGAATTAATCCCCATAATAGGAACCCCATATACAATTCATTATATTCGAAATATTCTTTTACTTCGATTTTCGTTTTTTCCATGGCGGAAATCTGGTCGTAGATATCCTTTAGCGCTGAGCTGTTTTTCGCTCGGAAAAACTGACCGCCAGTCATCGCGGCCACCTTTTGCAATAAATCCTCGTCTATGTCCGATTGGGTGCGGATATAGCGTTTGCCGAATACCGGATCCATCACCGGCATATCTACCAACCCTTCGGTGCCGGCGCCGATAGTATATACTTTAATTCCCAGAGCGGCGATCGCTTTGGCTGCGGTTAACGGGTCGATTTGCCCGGCATTATTGGCGCCATCCGTGAGTAGAATAATCACCTTGCTTTTGGCGTCGGAAGAGATTAATCGGTTTGCGGCAGTAGCCAGCGCCAGACCTATTGCTGTGCCATCCTCGACCATACCAAAATCAACTTTATCGATAAACTGCTGCAATAGCTGATAATCTGTGGTCAAAGGACATTGCGTGAATGCCTGCCGGGAAAAAGCCACCAGGCCGATTCGGTCACCTTGGCGGCCTTTAACGAACTCACGAATTACATTCTTAGAAACTGCCAGCCTGTTATCCGGCTTGAAATCTTCGGCTTTCATACTGCCCGAGATATCGAGCACAAGCATGATATCGATGCCTTCGGTGGAAATTTCGCGCTGTCCGAACGTAGATTGGGGCCGGGCCGCGGCAATAATAACCAGTACCATCGCCAGGGTTTTTAAAATTGGTAATACCCTGTAAAGCAAAGTTTTATAAGTTTGACGGGGATCGGCAAACAATCGTAAATCAGAATATCCAATCGGCGCTGGCTTAAGAGTTTTTTTATAATAGTAGAAAAATAGATAAGCTGCCGGAATAATCAATAGTATCAAGAAATATGGTTGAGCGAATCTAATCATTTGGCCACCTCCTGCGGAGGTTGGGTCGTGATTTCAATCGGTTTGGTAGCGATAACCAAATTGCGGACTAAATTATAATCGTTTGCCGGATACTCGGTCGAAGGCTGGAACTTGGCGAATTTAACCAGGTCAGAACGGCTTAAAAATTCCAAAATCGATTGCGATTGGTCTTTGGTTAGTTCGGGATGTTTCAACAGGCGCTTAAGTTCATAGGTGGTAGCCTCAACGGCTTTTATATCAAAACGCCCTTCGATATAGCGGCGCAAGATATCGGATAATTCAATATAGAATTGTTTGATTTTGCCTTTTCCGGGAAGGTCGGTTTCTTTGAGGATCGCCAATTCACGGATAGCCTTATCGAATGGCGGTTCCGGCGGCGCGGCCGGGATTTCCATCTTATTGAGCTTTTTTCGGAACAGGAAATACCAAACAGCGATAACGGCCAGAATGAAAAGCGCTCCCAGCGCGTATGGCCACCATCGTACAGGCAATGACTTGGGTCCGATAATGTCTTTGATATCGATACCGGCTGTATCGGCCGGTAGAAGACTTTTAACATGTACGATAAATTGCGGCGCCGTTATCTGATTTGGTTTCCCTGAAGAGTCATACCAGAAAAATTCGAATGCCGGAGTTAAAATATCGCCGGTTGTTATCGGTAGTATGACGAACGTATAGGTATCGTTGTTTTCGGCGCCTTCGGTTTTAGATTCAACCTGCGGTCCTTTTTTCAATGTAAAAGAGGTATCCTGTAATTGACCTGCCGGCGGCGTAAGTTTGATGTCGGATGGATAAATCGCTTGAATCTTAACCGTGACTTCATCGCCGATTGTAAATGTATCGGAAGGCGCGTTAACTGAAAATTTAACCGGCGACGGCAGGCTATCTGAAACCTGTGCAAATACCGCGTCATAAAATACGAACGATAATATTGCGCCGATTGTCGCCAGCATTTTCAATATTTTAGCTTGCATAATATTATCGCCTTATCCTTCGCGCGCGCTGTTCGAACAGTCGGTACAACGGCTGAGTGTAATCATCGTGAGTATTTATTTCGACCAGGTCAATTTGTTGCCGCCGGAAAAACCTGTGCAGGTCGGCTCTGCGAGTTTCGGCATTCAACGACAGCTTGCGAAGGTTTTCCTTATCCGACAGATCGATTAGGACTTCCCTGCCGGTTTCCAGATCTACCAGATTAACCAGACCGGCTTTAGGAAATCGCCGTTCCAACGGGTCATATATTTCGGCGGTAATAAGATCGTGCTTGCGCGCCAGCAGACTAAGCTGTTTTTCGAAACCGCTATCTAGAAAATCAGAAACTAAAAACATCACACTTTTCTTCTTGATGACTTTCAATAAATATTCTAAGGCGCCGGCTATATGCGTACTCTTTCCGGATGGGTGGAAATAGAGCACCTCACGGATTAGCCGCAGAACATGAAACCTTCCCTTTTTGGGCGGGATGTATTTCTCGATTTTATCGGTGAATAAAAGCAAACCTACCTTATCATTATTTTTAATAGCGGCAAAAGCTAAAATAGCCGCCAGTTCGGCCGCGATCTCTCGTCTTTGCTGGCTTTTCGACCCAAATAGGCCGGAGTTCGACAAATCCACCGCGATTACAACCGTTAGCTCGCGTTCCTCGCGATAGATTTTGACATAAGGATGGTTATAGCGGGCAGTTACATTCCAATCGATAATCCTAATATCATCGCCGGGGATATATTCGCGGACTTCGGAAAATTCCATACCGCGGCCGCGAAAACTGGAATGATATTCACCCGAAAAAACATCATTAACCAAACGGGAAGTTTTTATCTCTATCCGTTTGACTTTTTTGAAAAGTTCTCCTGGGAGCATATCTATTACGGCACTTCGACGCTATCGAAAATTTTCTGGACGATTTGATCGGAAGTAAGCTCTTCCGCCTCGGCCTCATAGCTTAAAATAATCCGATGACGCAAAATATCCGGTCCGATAGACTTGATATCATCGGGCGTAACATAAGCGCGCCCGCGTAAAAATGCCAGGGCTCTGCCGGCCAGATTCAGATAAATCGTGGCTCTGGGTGAAGCGCCATAGGCGATGTAATCTTTGATATCGATATTGTATTTTTGCGGGTCGCGGCTGGCCATGACAATATCGACGATATAGTTTTTGACTTTTTCATCGACATAAATCAGATGGACAGCTTCGCGCGCTCTTAGAATATCATCGGGAGTGATAATTGCGCTAATCTGCGGTATCTCCCTGGCGGTCATTCGCTCTTGGATTTTTAACTCATCGTCACGATCAGGATAATCGACTTTTAATTTGAGCATGAATCGGTCAACTTGTGCTTCGGGCAAAGGATACGTTCCTTCCTGCTCGATTGGGTTTTGGGTCGCCAGAACTAAAAATGGGCTGGGCAGAATATGGGTTTGGTCGCCCAGGGTTACCTGACGTTCCTGCATGGCTTCCAAAAGCGCCGACTGAACTTTGGCGGGGGCGCGGTTGATTTCATCGGCAAGAATGAAATTGGCGAAAATCGGGCCTTTACGAGCAACAAATTTACCATCCTGATAAATCATGGTGCCGGTTAAATCGCCGGGCAACAAATCAGGGGTGAATTGGATACGTTTGAAACTGGCTTGCACGGCATGGGCAATGCTTTTTACTGCCAGAGTCTTAGCCAGGCCGGGAACGCCCTCGATTAAAATGTGGCAATCGGCAAGCAATCCGATAAGCAACCTTTCGACCATATATTTTTGGCCGACAATGACACGTCCGACTTCGTCGGTAAGGCGGCTTACAAAGCCAGCCTGCTTTTCTACCAGACTTTGAATTTGTTGAATTTCCAGATCCATTGAACCTCCGAATTTTGAAAAATTGTACCCAGCGCCGGTTCAGTTGTTCCCGAATTTGAACAGAAAATATAGATAATGGCAGCTGCTGTCAATTGGCAGATTTAGCCCTTTTAGTCGGAATGGCGATTTGCCTAAACACCGCGACTTCCCAGAAAAATCGCAAATAAACCAAGTGGCATAATGGCTTTCATCAAGCCGGATAGCAATCGGAAGGTCGACTGATTGGGAGTGGTTAACAATCTCGCGGCTACATAGATTAAAGGGATGTCGATACCTAAAATCACCATTATAAGATATCCTGCTTTGTAGAGTCCTAATAAAAAGGGAATCAAGGTTGTGATAATCAATATAATGGAAATACCGATTGCCAGAGCGGAAGAGATTTTTAAGCCATATTTTACGGTTCCGGTAGCAATCGCGGATTCCCTGTCATGCGGGAAATCTTCCATGTCCTTTATTATTTCGCGGATAAAATGAAACAGAAACGCGAATGCGGCCGGGATAATGCCGCCTTCCGGATTACCGACCGCGATTGCGCCGTAAAAGAAAGCCATGCCGCCGACCATGGCCACCAGCCAATTTCCCCAGTAGCCGAATCCCTTGAAATAGGGAGTGTAAAACGTGAGTAAAATCAGGGCGATTGAAGCCACTAATAGACAATAGTTATTAATTAATATCGATAATAAAAGCGCTACCGTCGCGGATATGACCGCCAACGCTTTGGCTGGAATTAATCCTATTTCGCCGGCTGGTAATGGACGGAATGGTTTGGCTTTTCGGTCGAGTTCTAAATCAAAAATATCATTAATGATATTGCCATAGGCCGCGATAAAACCGGATCCTATAACGGCGAGTAAAAGCATCCGCGAATAATATTCAGGGGCGGAGATTATTCCAGAGGCATAAACTGCCGCCATGGTTATCGCTACATTAAGGGGACGTATTAAATAAAATGCGCTTTTTATCAAAATCCCGCCTTTAGCCCGAAATGTAATTTGGTGGCAGATACCCCCTCATCGGAAGGCGCGGCCAATTCGACAATCGCCAAACCAGTACGGGTTGGAGCGACAATGCCAATTCCAAATCCAGCTTTGTTTTCGACTTTATTTGAGCCAAGTCCCTTTTGTAAAAATCCCACATCGCTAAAAATATACGCCCGCCCTTCCTTGCCGGTCAAGAGCCGATATTCAACCGTAATAATCGCGGCGCGCATAGCAAAGAAAAAATCCTGATTATAGCCTCGAAGGCTCCCAAAACCGCCTACGGCGTATTGGCGGTCAACCGCGCCCAGACCGGAAAAATCGCCTCGACCATAAACACGACCATAAATCGAACTTGATTGGCCAATCGCGATTGATTTCCGATAATCGATTTTTGCGGTCCTGAAATTGCTTGATCTGCCCGTAAATATGGAATCGGGCCGGACTGTTTCATTGATAAAGTTCGCTTCGAGTTGTAGATAATCGCCGCTTTTGGGATTTGCCGGGTAATCGCGCGTATCGCCCACAAAATTAAGGGTAATTGAACGTCGATTTTTATTAGGGATAATAGATCGGCCATATGATTCGGGAGATATGCGAGATGCGCCGAACGACAGGCCATATTCGAAAGACAATGATGATGAATAAGTAACCCCGGCCAGGCCACCTGTTTCAATATATAAGCTGTCCCGATCATCCTGATATGCGGCCAAATCCAAAGTTAGAGGCTGATGGAAAACGAGAGGTTCGATATAATTAAAGCGTAACTTACGAGACATTTTATCTTTCCGGGATAAGTTGAATATAAATTGCCTTCCGCCGCCAAGGATATTTGATATAATGCCATTGACCATCCCATACAAAGATTTATCTTTTGATGAATATCCCAATGCCCCATCGATAATAATAGGCGAGATTTCCTCTATCGGGAAAAAGATTATGCCGGTCTCGGGAGCATCAACATAACGTAATTCCGGAAACCCGACCCTTTTGAGAAAACGGGCATGATTCAATCGCCAGACGGCGGTATTAAGAACGTCGGATGAGTACCTAAATGGCGAACGTAGACCGGAGTAATCATTAAGGTATTCCTGACTTAAATTCCTGATTCCTCTGAATTCAATTCTTCGAACAATTACTTGCGGACCAGGATTAATTGAAATCGATACTTGTAATCTTCCATCTTTAAGTTTACGATAGTTGCTGGGGCTTACTGAACAATACGGGTAACCGACTCGGGCGTATAAGCGCAGGATATCCTCGGCGATTTTTTCTATAATTATCGATGAGGCGAATTGATTTGAGTAGGAATATATAATCGATTTTGCAGCAGCAGCGGCTGAATCCTCTGACCCGTTAATTAATGGTATGCAATCAAGGTAATATCTTTCGCCTTTATGCAAGCGAAACTCAATAATAGCGCGATCAGCCATATTTTCAATCAACATGGATAGCTGGCAATCAAGCCACCCTTGATTCTGATAATAACCTACGATTTTTAAGGAATCGGCGGCAAGGCTGTCTGGAGCGAATATCGCGCCATTTCGATTGGCGAGTATTATATCTCTGGGAGGGATATCGCCGCGCAATGTTACTTTAGAGATATCCTGAGCCCATCCTATTCCGTTAATAGCTAACCAAAATGCTATTACTGTTTTTAGGTATTTGACTCTCAAAATTCCGCCCTGGCCTCAGCCCTGAAATTATAATTGGAATAACCATCGCCAAGCTTCTTATAGCTGTACGATATTGTCATATTTCCATTACGACCAAGCTTAAATCTTCCATTCAGGATTAGGTTATAATTATCCCCTGCTTTTTTATTGTCCGCCAAAACATAGGGAATCGCCGATTCTTCGCGATTAATAAGCACGGACGAATAACCTAATTCGCATTCTATCCTAACGGCATTAACAATAACCCCGATTACTTTGGGACCGATTGAATATGTATTAACTACGAGATTCCTGATCCTCTCTTTCTCCCGCAAGATATCTATCATGTTTGACAACCTGAGGTTATCGGCGATTTGATAATCGGGCGTCGCGCCTACCCTATATCTCTCGATATCAACGTTTCCCGAATATAATGTTTGCTTATCCAGGGCAAGTTTCCCCAAAAACAGAATCGATGATCGCCTCCCGGCGGAGACTTTTATATCGATCGCGTTTTCAATAAAGTTGCTTTCGAGATTTTCGAGTTGGTATCGCGAGCCTTTATTCTGCGATGCCGTTAATGTATGACTGATATAATCGGCGCGTTTGTTCGGGCGGTATTTTAACCTTTGGCGGTAATTGTAGTTTCGATAGCTTAACTCATCGGGTTTAAATCCGCCAAAAGGCAGCAATTTATCGGCGGCGATAGCCATTCGCGGCCACAGGTATTGCTGAAAATTTAAATCGTTCTCACAGCTAAAACCTGACAGGCGCTTATTACCTGTTGAAAAACCGTCATATCTCAATCGCAACCCGCCGCTGACCTGATATCCCGATTCGCCGACCGCCTGGTCGGTCGCTTGACGGATTATCTCGACATACTCGCCACCGGGTTCAGCCACATAGTCATTCCCATCACGACGATAATCCCCTTTTCCTTTGCCGACATATATATATTCACGCGCCTGCAATACTCTGGCCGTGCCGTTAACATTTTCATAAAAAGTAACGCCAAACGTTGATGTCGAATAGCCTATTTTAAGGTTGCCCAGGTTACGTGATGTTGTTTCTAATTCGGGATAACTGGCATTTTGATAAAGCCGCCCCAGGTTGGTCTCTACGGAAACACCTTTTTTATTGTAACTCAACCGGTGTTCAATTTGCGATTGGTTGTATTGTTTTCGCCAGAATGTTCTATCGGGCGCGCCATAATCCTGATTCCGAATAATCGCCTTTCCCGATGTATTAAGTTTATCGGAAATATTCCAACCAAGTCCGGCTTCGAATTCGTCAGCCCTATAACCGGCGTTCAGAGTATCTAAACTTGTCTTAAGTTCATGTCGAATAGCTATCGATGGTTGCAGTTTACTATCGGTAGATTTGACGCCGCCCTCATATTTATTCCACCAACCGCCAATACCGGTTACTGAATTTTCCGCCCTGGCGATATCGATATCAGTGGACAATAACAACCGATCAAAGACGACATAGCCAAGTTTACCATACCCGCGAGTAGCAGTAAGGCTATCACGAGCGATACGACCGCCGCCCATATCGTAGTAATCGCCCTCGTTGGTTCGCGCCGAAGATCGAATTTCGAGAAGTTGTCCGGATATCGACGAGTTTAAATCCGGGAGATTATACTGGCGAGAAAACTCCACCGGATTAATCGATCCGGGATAACCGAATTCTGATTCAAGGCTGCGAAACGTCAAGTCAATAATGTCGCCACTCCAGGCTTTTCCCAGGCCCGATTTGCCTTTAATTCGTAAACCGGATTGCCCATAGTATTACGATCAATATTTGAAATTGCTAATTCGGTATTTACGAAAAATGAACCATTACGCCGGATTATAATCGAGCCATATTCGTTACGCTGCGGTAATGGATAATAAATCAACGGGACATAGCCGCCGTTTCCTTCCCCCACATACACATATTTACCAGCGCCGCCGTACTGGTAAGCGCCTTTCCCAGTCCCAATGTAGCTAAAACTTACATCATAAAGACCGGAATCGGGTCCCGCGTATATATAAATCGTATCGCCAAGGGAATCAATCTGCAGATTGTAATCCCCCTGACCAAAACCGACATATGAGGCGCCGCTTAGAAACGCGGAATCGGCATTAGCGCCGGCCCGACTTAACAACTCCGACTGGGGCTGCCCAATATCAAATATTCGTGGACGCGTTTTATCATCCCCCTCACGTATATATTGCGCGCCTATAATGATTCCTTTATCAGCGAATGCTTTTCCATGAAGAAATGTCCGACGATAATTTTCATCGGCGGCCTGAATCTTGACCGTAATTCGATTGCGGGAACTGATGATATTTTTCGGCGTGAATTCGAGATATCCCTGATAGTAATCAATTGTATAATCGTTTTCGCTTCCCCGCGATAATTTCCTGCCATCCAGGTATATTTCCTCGGTGCCAGCCAAAAAGCGGTTTGATTTTTTATTAGCCAATTGTACGGAATTCATCGCATTTATAAAATAAGGCCCCTGTCGGCCATCGATACCGAAAAAAAACATCTCAATTTGCTGTCCGGGGGAAAAAGCAAATTCGGTCGTACCGGAATAATCGGATTTTTCGGCCTGAATTGTTATACCTGTTAATTTGCGCCGAAAATCGAGAAGCGAATTTTCCACTCCCACTAGCTCAAGATCGCCGAAATCCGCCTGGGCATTGGGCGTATCGAGATGGAGCAGGACCTTATCGAGTTCATCAAGGGAGCTTGTGCTGCCCGAAACGTTGTCGAAATTACGGTCGGAGATACTTCCTCTGACGGAAACCTGCGGCGCCAATTGACCGGTAATATTCAAATCAAGGGATTGCGTAAGGGATGGTTCACCGGTGTTGCCGATGTTAACAATAAAACGCTGACTTCCTATCAAACTCAACTCCGAGTTGCCATCGGCCGGCGATATAACTGGTTGCTGGAGTATAAGCGAATCGCTTAGATTCGTGGCTAAAGGCCGCATCAGGCTATACTCGGTTTTCAATAATAACGGTACTGCGGCAAAACTGACACGAATAGTATCGTTGATAGGAATAGGATAAGCAAATACCAGATACCCCTCGCCGTAATTTATTTGATAATCGACTTGATTTATTAATAGAGCACCGCGATAAAGTACCTGTTCCGATTCTATCAGCAGGTTTTTCCGCCCGAGTTGAAATGGACCTATTGTACCAGTCCCGATTAAGGTAACATCAATACGCGATTCGCCACATAAAATGGCGGCCATTGCAAATACCAGGAACAAAGCCCGGCGCATAAAATTAATTCCCGTAAACCGGTTTTAGAATCAAGATACGATTGGCTGCGGAATCTAAAAGATAGATCAATCCATTCGGGCCAAAACAAAAACCGGCGGGCGAAATTAAAACCGTCGAATTATTTTCGGGCCATTTATATAATAGTTTACCCGATGTATTGAAACAGAAAAGCATTCGTGCCGCATTGTCGGCAACCCATAATCTTCCTTTTGAGTCGATACGCAGGGCATTGGGGAAAATGAGATTTTTATCAATAATCCTGCGAATCAGGATGCCAAAATCATCGAAAACTGAAATAACCCCGTTTTCGGAATCGGCCACATATATTTGATTTCCGCTGCCAACCGTGATTGCGGCCGGGCGGCCGATCCCGGATGACGAATTGCGGGATCCAAAACTAAACACGTAATTAAAGAATGGATCGAACTTGTAGCATTCGCCGGCCCCATTATCGCCGATATAAATATCTCCTCGAATTGATAAGGCGATACAGAGCGGCCTATCGAAATAACACTTCGTATCCTTAGTGAACGAATTTTGACCGGCGATAAAATTCAATCGGCCATCCAGCCTGACTATCCGCGAATTACCCGAATCGACAATATAAAGGTTGGAGGCATTATCAATGGCCAGCGATAGCGGACCATTCAGCGAATTGCCGATATCGCCGAATCCACCGGATTCACCCAGATAAATATAATTGCTATCGAGCTTAATGATCCGGTCATTGCCGTAATCGGCTATGAACAATTCCGCTTTTTGATTAATCGCGATATCGCGCGGCGACGATAAATCCCTTTCTGAATCGATGTCCGGGCCGATATACTTTACAAGCTGCAAACCTGATATAGCGTCAGTTTCGTTATAATTAGCAGCGGGTTTGGGCGAGCACCCGGCCAATATTAAAATTGATATAATGACGAAAAATATCGGCGATAATCTGGACATCAATTAAACGATTTAATGATCCCAAATTTAATCGTGGGGTCGGTCAAATTGGGCTTAAAGGAATAATATATATTTAATCCCGAAAACTCCAAACGACGATTAAATTTTCCCGCGGCCATGAACGCGTCGATGGCAGAGAATATATGGTTCATCACGATACCGCCCAGAACCAGATCGGCCCTTTTATCGGCAGTTTTACTCTGATTGCGTAAATTGCGATATTTATCGCGGTCGGCCCGGCTTTCCCAATTCCAATAATAATCGGCAGTTTCCGGAAACAGTAAATCGGGGTCTCTTTCGGTAACCATTATCATCTGGTTGTAGCCGAAGCCATCTTCCTCATTGATATCGCGATTATCATAGTAAGTCATTTTCACCCAGTAATTGCCGTCTTTATTATTCGGGTTCGCTCCGGCCTTTAAGACCGCCCAGCCTTTGGAAGCATCCGATTTATATAGGCTGTACTGATGAAAACCGTAGTAAGAAAGCCAGAGTCCGCTTTCGACCCCGAAAAACGTTTTGGCTTTCACTGTACCGCCGTTGATATAATATTGTCCGGCACCCGGAAGAATTAGCGAGAACAAAGCAGCCCTGGCCCGCGATTTCGCGCCTTTCCTTTCGGAACCTCCTGCCAGCGGGATGTTGAATTCATCATCACCGGCCGGACGGTTGTATTGCGCCAGGCGCGGCGTCAGTTGCAGATTAACCGGATTTTGCGCCCCGGCAAATTGAGCCAGACTGCAGAATAGTAAAATTGCTTTTACGATGGTTTTGGTCATTTTAGAATTGATAATTCCACGTTAAAAATGGCACTTGCGCCCGGTTGAGCTTTTTGGATTTCAGTTCAAGCGAAAATCGTTTCTGACCTTTATTGTATCCTTTGGCAGTCAAAGCGGCATCAAAGGCCGATAGAATATGATTGCCCAGCGCCAGGATTACCATGGTGCTCGCGTTCTGATAATAGTCGTTGGATTTACGGCGAAGATTCAGATATTTTTCGCGGTTTGGGGAAGTATATGCTTCAGTTCCAACTGGCGGTGGTTCATGTTCTCTACCTATATCATCCCAGCCGACCTGAAACTCATTATATTTACCAATATTCTCATAATATTCATGATTCATTATGGGCTGATTCAATGAATCATCCCAAGGTAATGTATGAGAAAAAACAGCCCTTATTTCAGGATTTAGGTTCAACCACCAAGCCATGAAAACATCATAGTTATAATGTTCTTGAGCGAATCGGATATAATCATCTTTTACATCATTCCCTTTGCTGGTATAGATCGCATAGCCAGTCCAGAGTAAAGCCTCCAACCCGATAAAAACGGCCGGCTTAATTTTAGAGCCGGCGTAATATTCGCCGAGTCCGGGTACCGCCAATGAATAGAAAAAGGCGCGTTTCGGCGATTTCGAGTTAAATGAATAGATATCGGCCATCAGCGGGGCTTCGTCTTCTTCTATCGGTTCATCAATATCCGCCAAATATTTGGCAGTCACGATTTCCTGATTATTAAAATATTCGTTGATTGACCTGACTTTTCCAGGTTGGTCGGCCAATCCATAAGGAGCCATCAGTAAGATTAACAATATCATTACAGGAGCCCAACGCATAAATCCTCCTCTATTTAACCAAAGCAACTTTTATCATTTTTTTACTGCTGAGATCGCCTGCTTTTGCCTCGAAATTGGCAAAATATACGCCTGAGGCAAAATCTGAACAATCCCAGATAACTTCCGATTCAACGCCGCCCGGCGAACTGCCGTTAATCTCGGCCACTTTCTCGCCGGTTATATCATAGATAGTAACATAAACCTGTGCTTGTCTGTCAACATAATATCTAAAGGCGGTTCGATTAACTGCCGGGTTCGGATAATTATACACGGATTTATCCGTTAAAAAACCGGGCGCCGTTACGATTTGCTTATTAAAAGATGGCGACAGATAGGCATTACCGCTAAATCCGCCGGACGCCATTGGCCAGGGCATATTAATCGTACTATCGGGAATATCCAAATTCCAGGCGGAGATAAAACCATAATTGTCGATAGCCATAAGTTCAATATTATTGTCTGCGTCAATATCCGCCAGACAAGGCGGAATATAGACGGGGGTCGAGGTGGCTACCGGAAAACCGGCCAACCTCTGCCCGCGATAATCGTAAGCATCCAAACCTCCGATAGGCAAAGCAAGGATAATATCGGGGTTGTCATCATCATTAATATCAGTGATCACGGGTTCTGGATAAGCCGACGAATTTATTCGTCGATAATTTAATTTAAGCGGAAATCTATCGAATAGAAAGCCGAGATAATTATAAGCATACAGCCTGATAAAATCATCTCCGCCAGCGAAAACAATTTCCGGGTAGCCATCCGAGTTGATATCACCGAGCGCGGGGACTCCCGGATTAGGAATATTCACCAATTTAATATCGTTTCCCTGACCATAATAAATAGCCAGATAATTTCCCATGGTCACGACAAAGTCGCAAAGCGAATCACGATTTAAATCGCCCGCCGCCAGGCCTTTTAACTGGCCGGATGGTATAACTATCCTCGTCCAGTTTATTATGCTTGCGCCGGAGGTATCAATATATCCGATATTCAACTCATTAGCGGAAATGTTTTGAGAAACAGCCGCAATCGCGTTATCCGCAACCACCAAGGCTACCGGTATGCCAGGCAATGTATCGGTTATCAAGATATCGAATGAATATGAATCATCCAGACGTAATATCAGAACAGTGCTGTCTGCGAATCCAAGCAACATTTCATCGCGGCCATCGCCGTTAAAATCACTGGCCAGAGGTCCCGCGGTAATCTTTGCCGGCAAATCGAGGTATGCGATTAAATCCGCCAGCGAATCGCGGGGCGATTGGTCAACCGGTTCGAACAGGTAAAGTCTATTTGATTGGTCAGCGCAGGCTATCTGAATTGTATCATTGCCGAGAAATTTCCCGCCAACCATTTTGCCGATAACATTGGAATCGAGCAAGGCAAAAATCGCGAAATCATAAATCAGTGAATCGCCATCAAAGCGTGGCAAATATAATCCGGAGTTGTTCTCTATAAATGATGACCCATCTTGGTTTAAAGCTACTATATACTTTCCGCTGGCGGCAAATATCGATATATGCCCCAACTGAAGCGGGTCGACGGCGTAAAGCCCTCCCCCATCGGTACCCAGATTCGGAATCCCCATTCTAGGGAAGCCTGCGCGTTGCCAGTCTTTGGTGATACTGGCGCAAATCATGATTGTATCGCCTGCTTCCGATGTGTCCGGCGCGGTAATCCCGGTGATACTTATATGACTATCGGCGCCAAGATTATCTTTGCTGTTTGGCCTGGTTGTCGGCGTAAGAGCGGTATTATTTTTCTGATTAAAATATTCCGATTCCGAACCATAATATCCGTAAGACACATAATTACCGCCAAAATCGATTATTCCGTCAGCTTCGACCAGCGATAGGAAGCGGCGCGTATAATCCCACTGAAGCGTATTAAGAAGAAAATTGTTGCCGCCCTCACCAAGATAATCCATGTAAGCGACGGCTTCATCAACATGCCAGATTAGCACGCCATTACCTGTAAGAAGTCTATCATATTCGCCGGTGGGGACTTTTATCAATCTATTTTGGCCGTAATAAGCATACCCGGGACCAAGAATGACGCCGGTAACCGAATCGGCTAAGAGCGCCGGACGAATCGGATTGCTATAAAATCGAAATGTATAGTCGGCATCTATCTGGCGGTTTTCAATTAAGAAATATTCCTGGTCGGAAATCGGCACTTTTATGATTTCGTTAGTATGATAAGCCTGTTCGGCAGCCCTGACAATAACATTTTGTCCGTTAGTGATTTCCGTAACGCCCGAAAAGCCCAGATATGCGCGCGACCAGGCATCAGGATAAACCGGCATCGTGCCCGATACGAAATTCATGCCATCGCCGAAATCAAGCGAAACCGACAAACCGTTATTGTCCATCAAAGAATAGTTGCCGACCTGGGTCAGGAAATTAGATGTATTATAGATATCCACCAAACCCAATTGATGGCCAAATTCGTGGGCGATTACAGCATTCAGGCAAGTAATCCGATTATCCTGGCTGGCGGTTTCCGGCATTATCAAGCCTTCGCGAACCGAATTTCGTCCGCTATCGACTTCTACCGGTTCCGCCATCATGATAAAGCCCGTCCAGAGGTCGTTCGGTGTATCAACAATAAAACTGAAATTGTTTTGCTGATCGCTTCCCGCGTGAAAAAGGAATATTGATTGATAACGGGCAAAATTCAGCTCTGGATATAGACTATCCGCTGTCTTTATTGATTCCTCGAAATATCTTGAGAGCCCCGGAACAATGCTATCGGTTCTGCCCCCCGAACCATAATAAGACATCGGATGCGGTAGTCGGATGGCAACGGATTCGGCCTGCGGCCAGACTTCCCAGGTTAATTTTAGCCTATGATCAGATACAAAATCGTAATAGCGGGCAAGCGCTTGAATATGCGCGGAAAAGTAAGCGGAATTGTGAGGCGCCGGGTCAAAATAATGCCCCTCATCCTGTAAAAACTGGTCATAGGTTCGCATATCGAAATTGCCGTTACCGGTGGTGGTGGGATCATCGGGGTTTTCCGTTTGGAACTCTATTTTAAGAACGAGGATATGGATGGAATCGCTCTGGGTGTCCAGAGAAAATGAACCGGCTTTGGGCAGTCCAAAAGGCGTTTCGCGTTCAATCCCTAATAAATTCCTCTGTGATACCATTGAGCGTAATGGTTCGGGCTTTGGTTTGGGTAAATAATTGAGGGCATTTGATTGTGAAATGGTATGATTCGGCACTAATACCGTCTTACGCTCTGTTGCGCTGGATGTGTTAATGCCCCAGCCCGAAGCAAATATCACTATAAAAAGAAGGTAAATTGGACGCCAAACGCTAACTGGCATTGCTAAAATCCCACATTTAATGAAAGTCTTACGGTATTGCCCAGACGGTTGGTTTCTTCGTTTGACGATGGGATATAAGAAATATCCGCTCTCATCCTATTATATTGGAGCGAGCCGCCGAGCGTGATATATCTTTGCTGGCCCAAATCGTCATAAACATAACCGGCCCTTAAGGCGAAGTAATTGGAATACCAATACTCGGCGCCTATATGAGGGATTATTTCTTTAATTTCGGTTTTCAGATCATCGCCCAAATCCACCAACAGCTTATTTGCTTCGCCCACAACAATCAGTTTATTGAAGGGCGATTCAATTAATTTATAGGAGAACGCCAGCGCCAATTTTCGCGGAAGAGGATCGGCCTGGTCGGCATCGATATAGGCGATTTCCGGTCCGATATTGGTGATAGTTGAAGCCAGAGTCAGCTTCGGATCGACATCGTATATAATACCGCCATCCACGGCGCCCGAAAATCCGACCCCTTTGCCTTTTTCCAATCCGGCGCCGACATCGGCCAGATGGGACAGGATAACTCTGCCCGAGATACCAGCCGAAATTTTATCGGTAAGTTTTGTGCCATATGAAGCGGTCCAGGCAAAATCATAGGAATTGAATTGGCCGATTATATCGCCAACCTCGTTTGTTCGGTCTTGCTGGCCGTATGAAAGAAAAGTAAAACCTGTTCCGAAAGCTCCCCATTCATTCGTGGGATAAACTATCGCGAAATAATCGTAATACAAATCATTCGCCAATTGCACAAGATAATTCGAATGCATGAAAGTCACCTGGCCGGTGGCGCGCGCCAGAATACAAACGCGATCGGATGTGGCGAACCATATTTCGCCCGATTCGCTTTTCATTGTATGAACCGGCTTACGAAGAGATTCCGTTCGCGAATAACGGCTCCAAGCGCCATCGTTAAACTCGATGACTCCATAGGCTGTGGCCACGTAGGCTTTCTTTCCGGATGTCGCAGTAACCGAATATATAGTCGAACCAAGAGCGTTAGCATAAACCAACACGGTTCTATTTCCGGGTACGATATCTTCCGGGATTCTATTGAATTCCCTGATTTTTTCGGCAAGCCTCTCGATTTTATCCGGTTCGCCGTCCGGCAAAAATTCCCTGGCTATATCGAAAATGGACATATCGTTTTGAGTCTTATACTCACGATACCCGAAATGATAAACCGATAAACCATCAAATAAAATGACGCCGCGTTCCGTTCCAATCCAGAGATTCTGGTTTTTGGATGCCAGACCAGTTACTTTGCCTCTTAAAATTGGTGCAAAGGGAAGCTTTAACTTTTGTCCTACCGTAACATCGCCGGATAGTTTATTTAGGGCAATTACCTGTTCCCTTAACGATACTGAATCGATAAGGGCTATTGCGCGGTACGAACTTGAGATAATTTTCGAGAGATC
>CAZTNJ010000014.1:0-5281 GCA_964614835.1 uncultured Ignavibacteria bacterium
TTTTGACCCCTTTTATCGCCGGGGATAACAATGGTTCCGGCGATTTAACCCCGGCCGATGTAACATATCTAGTCCGGTATTTCAAGGGTTTGGGCGCGCCACCCCTCCCCTATATGGCTGGTGATGCTAATGGCGATTGTATAGTTCGCGCTGCCGATGTAACTTACTTGGTGGCATATTTTAAGGGCGGCCCGCCGCCGAATAGAGGCGATTGCCAATAGCTGCCAAGCCATTTAGAATCAAGCTATTATATAATATTACCGGTATTGGTTCATTTAGGATTCGATTAGTAGTCTCTGTTTGATCAGTCTCCGGTGGTCATTAACTGGCTAATGAGCACCTTTTGAACAGCTATCGTCACGTTCTATCATTTTGAGTCAAAATACGACTCCGTTGAATTATATGCAGTTAGGATTGGAAATGGCGATTTAGCGGCATTGGCATGGTACTTGCATTATCTAAGGCCGGACAGGAAAGGAGGAGGAAGTTGAGAAGCTTTAATCAAATTAGACAATTCATTGGAAACGTTAACCTAATCAACAATCATTGCAGGAGGGGAACCATGTTAGCCAAAAGAATCGCACTAATCGGTATTCTGGCAGTCGCTATATTCGTTGTCGGCTGTTCAGACAAACAAACCGCCACTGCGCCGACACTAGTCAGCGTAGAACAACCAACAATCGCCATACCGATGGATCGCCCGAACCCCGGTAACGACGGCGTCGATATCGGATTCGGCAAAAGAGTGGAATTTGTCGGCAGTATGCATAAAACTGAAGAAAACGGCGGCTGCTGGTACATTCATTCGACATCCGGAATGGATTTCGCGACAATTTTCGACAAGGAACCGGAATTATGGGAAGGCTTATACCTTCGCGTGAACGGTTATATCCTTGATGATATTGCCGATTGCTTAAAGATCCCGTTCATCCAGCTCGATTCGTACGAAATAATCAAAAATGCCGAAGATGAAAACCGCCAAACCACTTTGATCGGTTCGCTTGAAATCGCTGAAGGTGGAGAGTGTTCCTATCTGGTCACCGACGATAAGCTCAATGTCGAACTTATATTCCCGCAATATCTTCTTGGCGACGAATTAAAGTACGGGACTTTCATTGAAGTGCGCGGATATATCAATGAGGACTTAACCAGCCAGTGTGTCGAGGGCCAGGTTATGAACGTCCTCAAATTCCGCTATGTCGAAGAACTCCCAACATTGTAAAGAAAAAAATAAAACAACTGGCGGCATGAAAGCCGCTCAAACAAAGGCAAACAAACAAAGGCAATCCTGGATGGGTTGCCTTTTTGTTTTATGCAACGAATTCAAAATACAAACGGGATCAGCATTTTAGATTTGGCGCGATAAGAATCGTACTCCGCTTTAAAAGCATCGCTCAACGCTTTTTCCTCCACGCCAATTCGATAGTAGAACGCGATGGTAATCGGAACAACTATAACTATCGCGCTTATCCAGTTTGAGAACGATAACCCAAGTCCGAAAAACGAAAAGATGCTCCCGGAATAACTCGGGTGACGAACATATTTATAGATTCCGCCTGTAAATATTCTCTGCCCCTGTTGCACCGCGACATCCACAGTAAAATATTTTTTAAGCGTAAGAATCGCGATCCAGCGAATAGCCAAGCCGATTATTATAAAGGCTATCCCGCCAATTGAAATCCAGGGACCAAAGCCGCCGATAAAACCGTTTTTGCGCAAACCTAATACTACTCCGCAAGTGACAGAGATTCCGATGACCAGCCAGAGAATTCTTAGTGAGGACTTATCAAGGTTGAAACTCGATTTTTTTGGAGCTCGTTTGACGAAGCCCAATATGATTTCTGAAAGGCACCAAACAAAGGAAATCCCGATTATAACGTAAATGATATTCATAATTATTAAATTAACGCCAATAAAAAATGGAGCTGAGGGGAGTCGAACCCCTGACCTTTTGACTGCCAGTCAAACGTTCTCCCAACTGAACTACAGCCCCAAGCTTATTAGGTTTTCAGGCTTTCGAATTGTCAATCTGACTCGATAATTCAAAAGCAAGGTAATATACCCTAATTTTATCGAGTGTCAAGAAATTTGTCCGAAAAACTTGATGCGGGATTTGTTCGGGCAGCTATTTAGCTTTGATGAACTTTACCTTGTAAATCACCCATACCGGCGTTTTTTGGCCATCGATTTCCAGGGGCTCGAATTCGTTTTTATAAGCGGCTTTTAATGCTTCTTCCTCGAAACCATAATCGAAATCGGTGCCTTTATAAATTTCCGCCTGTTCAACCTTTCCGGATATATTCACAAAGGCCTTTACCCAGACTTCGCCCTCCATGCCGAGCGAATATGCTACTGATGGATATTTCGGGGTCGATAAGTGTTTTGGGCGCGGCATTTTACTAAAGCTGACTACTTGAGGCCTGGCAAAAGAAGACTGCTGCGTTTTTAATCCTGACAGGCTTATTCTCGATGGCCTGTTCATGACGACATCATCGGCAGATACGGATTGCGCCACTGATATTTGCTTATCCTCAAGACCATCATCGGTAAGAAATACTGCGTCGATAGATACCGAACCGCTATCTCCTTTTTGTTCTGTTTTCGGTTCAGTCAGGATAGAAAACTGCTGGAATGTTAGTACTTGATTAGAATCGTCCGTGATTTGGGGAACAGCCATTAAGCCATTGCCGGAATTTTCAGTTTTTTTCAAGCGGGCAGCCATTTCCGAAACCGGGTGAGTCTCGGTGGGGGCCGAAGGCGCCATAAAATCGGCCGCTCTCCCCCCCCTGTACAAGCTGATTTGATTAGTACTATCGAATGAACCCAGCATGGTAGTTGAATCGATACGAGATTCGTTTTTCGCTATCGATTTCGTATCAGAGGACTGACTTTTAGCGGTTTGATCTTTTTCGGATTCGCCTTTCAGCAAAGTCGTTTCTTGATGAATATTGTCACCGGCGGTTATTTGTTCTTCCGCGAATTCTTGGGATTTTTGCGGCGCCGATTGCAGGGTAACATCGAAGGTGCGATAATTCTCGGTCGCAATTGGTATCGGCGGCGGAGCCTTTCGCGTCAGATCCGTTACTAACACTACGAGGATTGTTACGGTAACAACCGCCAGTCCGACAGATAAAGATAATCGGCGGAAATTCATAGCCGGTCTTTGCCATAATCCCATATGAGAAACTGCGGTTTTGACTGCGGTTTTATCGATTTTTTCCCAAACGGCGCTATTAAAATTCTGCCAGAAAGCTTCCGAACGGTCAACCTCGCTCTGTTCGGCCAAAACGAATATCTGGCGGTAACGCGCATATGATTCCCTGCATTTTGGGCAAGTTTTCAGGTGTTCATCCATCGACGCGTTTAGCACACCGGGACCGTCCCAGAGTAATCTTTCAAATTCCTTACATTCCATTAATCTATGGCCCCCGTCTCTTTTAAAATTTTCTCCAATTCTTTTTTGGCCCTGAATAATCTCGACATCACGGTACCTATACTGATACCAAGCATTTTGCTCATTTCCTCGTAGCTTAACTGCTGGCTTAATCGCAGCGATAGGATTTCGCGCTTATCGGGCGATAATTTTTGCAGGGCGGCCTGTAATAGCTTAGATTTTTCGGCGGACAAATCATTCGAATTTTCCTGAGGCGAGTCCGCGATTTCCTGTTCGAGCTTTTTTGAAAATAAGCCGAATCGTTTCCTTTGCCGAAGTTTATCTCGGCAGCAGTTTATCAGGATCGTATAGTACCAGCTCGAAAAACCTGTTCGGTTGTCGAATCGGGCGGCGAAATGATACACTTTAACGAAGCTATCCTGAGCCGCATCTTCCGCATCATCGAAATCGTTGAGATACCGATAAGCGAAACTCAAGGCTTTTCTGCGGTAGCGCCTCATTAATTCATCGAGAGCGTATTTATCGCCGTTTGCCAGATTCATAACCAGAACCTCATCAGCCAGCTGTTCGCGTTCTTTTCTAGAAACCTGTTCTTCCCTGCTCAAATGGATACGCCTCTGCCCTCGGTTTATTCCCCGATTTTATTCGTAAAATAGTTATAAATCAAGGAGAAAGAAGGTTTTGTCTCTTTTTGTAGAAATTTCGTAATCATTGTAATAATTTAAATATGGAATTCAATGATATCTTCATCGGTCAGGATATAGTTATTTTTAACTCGCTGGCCTTCGAATTTCCCTTTGCCCCAGATTTTAGCGTACTGGAGCTTACGGGCGAAATCCTTATGCAACACCAGCGCGGCATCAGCGACAGTGCTTCCCGGCGCGAGAATAATCGGGTCTCGATACTCCGGTTCATGCCCGATTCTTTTTGTAAAAACCCGGATTACATCAAGGGCAATAAAGATAGCTTTTCGGAACTCATAAAGAGATTGATCATCATAAACCGATATTGGCACAATCATAAAACCGGGGAATTGCTGTTTTAGTATAGACAATGCTTTATCGCTACCTGGTTCGTCGGATTTGTTGGCGGCGATAATCGTCTTTTTATACATAAATCGATGATCGGATTCATCCGGCAGTTTGCCCGGAGTTAAATTTATATTCTTTTCTTTGAGCAGCGAGCATATTAAATCTAAATTAGCGGGGTTAGATTGGTTGCATAAATCCGCAATTAAAGCCACTATATCCGCCTGGCGTATTAAATTGGGCATGAACGGCGGAAATTGTTGATCCGAAATGGGAGGCGTATCGATAAGCTGAAGCGGCACTGTTTCAAACATCGTCATACCCGCCAATGGTTCATGCGTCGTATATGGGTAATCGGCTATCAACGGCTGGGCGTGCGTACAGCTTGCCAGGATACTTGATTTGCCTGAATTCGGCGGCCCAATCATGATTATTTGAGCAGCCCCTTCTTTATCGATATGAGTGAACGGATCGAAATGATGCGTCCCGTGCTTTTTAGCTCCTGATTCAATTTGCTCGGTGAACTTGGATATTTTGGCTTTCATTTCGGCTTGAAGCTTGTCCGTGCCCTTGTGCTTGGGCATCATTGCCAAAAGTTCTTTTGCCAGACGCAGTTTTTCCCTAATATCAGTTTCTTTATTGAACTGTCTTTCCAACTCGTAATATTGAGGCGGTAGATTTGCAGGCATAGGCAATCCTTTCGCTTATTAATATTATATATTCAGATTTGAATCAAGAAAATACTGGGATGCTTATGGCGTATTACCGATCGTGCGAATATATCGGATTTCTTATCTGTCAGCTATGGGCATCAAGCGCTATACCGGGGGCGAGGATTTCTTTTATGCCAGCACGAGGC
>CAZTNJ010000014.1:5291-14621 GCA_964614835.1 uncultured Ignavibacteria bacterium
GGCTTTTAAAAAATTGCCCCTTTTTTTAATTTTTGTTTTGTTTTCCTGGGCCCTCAAAGGGGTTTTTGAGCCAGGGCACCCCGCCCAGATCGGCGCTTACTTTGGCCGACAACGCCTGGGTGATATTTCCCGGCATGCAGGTAAACGGCATACAATTGACGATTCCGCCGCAACCTGATTTGACGTAATCAATCGCTTTTCCGATAGAAAGTATCGCCTCGCCGCCGACGGAGTTATTGAGATATGGTAACGCGTATTCGATTACCTGATCGACCGGCTTTTCGCTATTGCCATCAAGAAAACTATGCACGCCAGATATTATGTTGTGCTCCTCGCGAGATTGAATATTGTCTTTTATATAAGCTTTCACCAGTTCCCCATACTGACGTCTTAAGCGGCTGTGATATTTATACATATAAGTAGTATAGGCAATCCATTCGGAAAACGTCGCGATGTACACTTCGGCGCCATATTTCTCGAGCTTGGCAACAAGCTGATTGTTCGAGAATCGGTTATTACGGATATAGATTTCACCCACCAATCCGATTTTCGCCTTTGGTTGGCGGTCTCTATCCAGATTTGCCAGGGCCGCGCCATAATCTGAGAGAATGCGGTTCAAGCGAGTCCCCCCAGTAAGGATATCATCGCAACCGGATTTGAATCCCTCTTTAAAAAGGCTTTCTGCCTTTGTTATGTCGCTAGAGTTGGCGCGCGCCGAAAGATAGACTTTATATAAATAATCACCGAATACGAATCCCCGCCAGGCCAATTTTCGAAATCCCTTAAGCGCGCCGGGGAAATTATTGTAGGAATTCCCCGAATGCGGAGAATATATCGGTACGTTGGTATAGCCAAGATCATCAAGCAATTTGCGATGGAGTCTGTGATACTGACCGAATCGGCAGGGCCCGCCTGCCGAAGGCATAAAGAAAGCCGATTTATCAGTTTCGAAACCGGGTTGTTGTACCAGGCTGATTAAATCGCCGGTGGTTAAAACCGCCGGAAAGCATTCTTTGCCGGAGGTGTATTTTCGTCCAATTTGAAGCGTTTTTTCATCGGATTCGGGCATGACTTCCGCGTCGAGGTTACAATACTTAAGAGCCGATTCGAACAGATACGCATGGTCGGACATGTTAGGGATGTATAGTTTGCGTTTATGGCCGTTGGAAATCATTATTAATTTCGCGGCTGTCGGTTTTTGGGTTCGCGGCTTTTTCGAGCGGACACTATCCAGGAACGCTTCGATACGAGTTATCAGGCCGGCATCCGCGGAATGTTCATCAAGTTCAAGCTGTAAATAAGGTTTATCTTTTAAAACCGCTCCAAAGTCATAGCTGATAAACGAATCGGGGCCACAACCGAAATTTGAAATATACACGGGGTAAACATTATCGCGGTTTTTAATATAATCGGCAACTCGTAAAATCGTTTTACCGAAATGCCAGTAGGTTTCGTTGACAGGAATAGTATCGACTGGAACCATATCGGGCGGGATACAGACAGCGCCAAGATTAGCAATCTTTTTTGCGAGATCGAGGTTTAATCCAGGATCGCAGGTATTGTATGGACGCCCGACCAATATCAATTTGATTTTATCGCTTTGATTTAACAGCTCCCGCCCTTTTTCGATCAATCGTTGATTGAATTCGGCAAAAGCTAATTTCGCCTTGCGAAACGCCTTAATCGATTCGCTTTTCGATATGCCCAGCGACATCCCTATATCTGCCATCAGCCGGATAGATAGCCTATCGCCATAGCCAAAATAGATGCTGGGTGAAATCACTTTAGCATATTCGGGCTTGTCCCCCATCACCGCCTTTGTCAGAAACGGGATTGATTGCACATAAGGACAGAAGTAGCTGTTGGTTTCCTCGCCGGGCTGCGACGGCATATTAATCATCGAGGGGAGGAATATGTAATCGACACCGCGAGATAACAGGTTTAAAAGATGACCATGCGCGACTTTGACGGGGAAACAGGTTTCGGACCCGACAATTTCGGCGCCTTCGCGGATGATTGTCGAATTTGTCGGCGCGGACGATATCACTTTAAACCCAAGCTCATTAAAAAAGACGCTCCAGAGCGGCCAGAAAGACCAGGTGCTTAGAAGCCTCGGGATACCAATTTTCCCCCGATCAGAAGATTTATTATCGTGACCATAGGAAAACATGAGTTGATTCCGCCACGAGATAGGGTTATTTGATTCTAGGCATTCCCCTTTTTCGGCATCGTATTTTTCGCAGCGCGAGCCATAGAATAACTCGCGGCCATCATCGCCGGTGATTTTGCGAATGGTACATACATTAGCGCAATCGTTGCAGACAAAACTTTCCTGCTTGAATTCAATTTCGGAAACGCCAAATCCCTTGAATTTCGATTCGCCGCTGACTGATTCTCTGGCCAACAGCGCAGCGCCGATTGCCCCGGTAACATCATGATGAGGCGGCACGGTAATCGGTTTACCGGTTACCGATTCAAATGCAGCCACCACACCCTTGTTCCAAGCAACCCCTCCCTGGAAAAAGATATTTTCGCCTATTCGACGCTTGCAGACAACTTTGTTCAGATAATTATGGACAATGGAATAGGCCAGGCCGGCTACCAAATCCTCACGAGGCGCCCCTTTCTGCTGATGGCTTACTATATCGGATTCGATGAATACGGTGCAACGTTCGCCGCAACTTACTGGAGCCATTGATTCAAGCGCCATTTTGCCGAATTGCTCCTCGATACAGATATCGAGTTTTTCTGCCTGTTCCTGCAGGAAAGAACCGGTCCCGGCGGCGCAAGCTTTATTCATCTCGAAGTCAACTACTACCCCATCCTGAATGCTTATGTATTTTGAATCCTGACCGCCGATTTCGAAGATAGTATCTACCGATGGGTCATAAAAGATCGCGGCTTTGGCCTGAGCGGTAATTTCATTGCGGACGATATCCGCGCCGATTATATCGCCTATCAGGTATCGTCCGGAGCCGGTGGTGCCGGCGCCAATAATTTTTACATTTCCACCGAGTTCGGAGGCGACCTCTCGCAAACCTTTCTGGACCGCCTTAATGGGCCGTCCCTCTGTCATCAAGTAACGACGCGCCATTACATTGCCATCGGGATCAATTACCACGACATTTGTGGACAGGGAGCCGATATCAACTCCCAGATAGCCATATTTGGCGGATATTTTTGGTTGGGCTGAAGTAGTCGCGTAGTGTTTTAAAGTTTCGTTGGCATAGTGTAAGATCGGTTCGACATTGTGGGCCTGATGAATATTATCAAGTTTTGTAAGTTTAATATCCATACGATCGCTTGATTGACATTTTTCTGCGGCGGAAAGAGCCGCGCCCAACGCCGCGAAAAACAAATTTTTATCCGGAACGAATAATCCGCCATTGTCAAGACCAAGTTCGTCCTCGAAAGCTTTCACTACTCCGCGATTAAGCGCCACTCCGCCAATAAAAGCTACTGGTTTAGGCAAAACTTTCTTGCGAAGAATGGTACTTTTAAAATTACGGGTAACAGCATAGCATAAGCCCGCGATAATATCGTAGTCGGGTGTGCCTATTTGCTGATGGTGAATCATGTCGGATTTAGCGAACACCGAGCATCTTCCGGCAATATGTGGGGGATTGGTCGATTTGAGCGCCATCTCGCCGAATTCGTTTTCAATCGCGACATTCAGTCGAGCCGCCTGCTGGTCTAAAAATGAACCTGTTCCCGCGGCGCATAAACCGCTGGTTGAAAAATCCACGAGGGCGCCGTCTTTTAGAAGGTAGTATTTGGAACCCTGTCCACCCATTTCTATCGCGCATTGGCAATCGGGAAGATACTTCGCCAAACCCGATGCGGTCGCGCTTATCTCATTTACGTATAGACAGCCTAATAACTCGGCAGAATGTTTACCGCCGGTGCCGGTGAAAGCGATACCTTGATATTCCCGGATATTGATTTTGGCCATTAACTCTTTCAATCTTTTTTCGGGGGCGCCATTGTGGCGAAAATATTCAGTTGAAATTATCTGATTATCTCCACCAATCGAGGCCAGACAGATTGAAATTGAGCCAATATCGACACCAAGATATTTCATATGAGAGGTTCCTTCACGATGCTCATATATAGTTTATGCGAATTATTTCCGCAAGTAAAAACCCAAGATATACACTAAATGGTTGAGCCGGATCTGTCAGTTAAATTTTTACTTTAGTGGGAAGAGTTAAATTCAAGATACAATCAGTGCAGAAATTATCCGAACGATTATCAAGCTCGCTAATGTTCCGGGCGATATTCATTTGACAATCGGGCTGTTTGCAATTTTTAAGTCCCAGCATGTGGCCGACCTCATGAGAGGCTATATTCAAGATTCGGCCTTTTACCAAATCCTCATCTTCGGGAAGGCCATAGAATTCCGGTTTAATCCGATAAATACTGATAATGGCCGTCCGACTGGCGGAATTGGCCTGCCCCCAGACAAAGTTTTCGCTTGGTATATAAAGATCTTCCTCGGTGATAGCCAGGATCATTTCGTAATCAGAACCTTTTAGCATCTCCAGCTTGCTTAAAATCGAAGTGGCGTAGTACTGGTTAAGCTGGGCATTGTAAGCCTCTTCGGGGAGACGCGCAACTATACCGGTTTGGGGTTTTAAGGTAAATTTACGGCACAACTCGTTTAGCAGCCAATCGCCATATTGGCGCGAACCTTCATCAAGTGGGACCATGTATAATCTTTCGTGCATCTTCGCTAGTTCTTTGTAATCCCAGTTTATTATCTCATCACTTACTTAAAGACAATCACGCGAACCTCTGGGTTCCGCATCTATAGCCTCTTCGTAGTAATTTATCAAGGTTTTTTGGCCAAAATCAACATAATTCGTTAACCAGCCTCGAAAAATCTTGATTTGGAGCCATGAGCTGAAATGAAGACTTCCAATTTAGCCCCGCAACGAGGACAGAACCCCACATATGCGGTTTTTTTATGATTTATATAAATTCGGGAATAAACCCGGCAACACTTAAATGTAACCCCAATAAAATCCCGTTTCTTCCTGATCTTTTCCATAACCATATATGATATATCGGCAAAAAGAGGGTAAAGAAAAAGCGATTAAAAACCAATAATCATAAAACCGGGCGCGGCATTCCGCGCCCCCGCGCGATGATGATATAAACCAAGAAGTTACCGTGCGTTATACGCTTTGATGCCCATTTCGAGAATTGCCATTGCCTCCTTAAGATCATCGATTTTTAACACATAGGCGATACGACATTCGTTGGCGCCCAAACCCGGGGTGGCGTAGAATCCCGGACCAGGAGCGACCATCACGGTTTTCCCCTGATAATCAAAATCGGTGAGCATAAATTTAGCAAACTCCTCAGCATCGTCAATGGGTAGTTTGGCCATCACGTAAAACGCGCCGTTGGGTTTCAAACAGACTACACCTTTAATCTTTTGTAGCGCCGAATAGACTACATCACGCCGCCGTTGATATTCTTTCATGGTAGTCGTGAAATACTCGTCCGATAAATCGTATACCGCGCCGGCGCCGACCTGCTCTAATGTTGGGGCGCACAATCTGGCTTGACCCAGATGAAGAGCGGCTTTATAGATTTCCTTATTTTTAGTAACAAGATTACCGATCCTGGCGCCACAAGCCGAAAAACGTTTGCTGATTGAATCGAGCATGATAGCCCTGTCGGCGATATCGGTAAAGGACATCAATCCGATATGTTTCCCTTCATAGATAAACTCGCGATAGACTTCGTCGGCCAGAAGGTAAATATTATGTTTCAAACAGATATTTTTCAATCGCACAATCTCGGCCTCGGTGAATACGGTTCCGGTCGGGTTATTGGGATTACAGTACATAATTCCGCGAGTTTTCGGCGTTATCGCTTTTTCAATAACAGAATCATCGGGAATATGAAATCCGGTCTCGGCCGTGGTCGTTATAGGAACAAGATTAACTCCGGCCTGAATAGCGAAACCGTTATAATTAGTATAGAATGGTTCGAAAATAATTATTTCATCGCCCGGATCGCTGATGATTGTCATGGCAAAGATAATCGCTTCCGAACCACCGGTAGTTACGATTATATCATCTTGATTGATATCGAGGCCGATTCTTCTGTAATATCCGGCCAGTTTATCGAGGTAACCGGCCATTCCCTGCGAATTGCCATAGGCGAGTACTTTATTGGAATACTCCTTTACCGCTTTCCAAAATTCAGGAGGCGTTTCGATATCGGGTTGGCCGATATTGAGATGGTACACAATAGTACCGCGCTTCTTTGCTTGATCGGCATATGGAATCAGTTTTCTGATTGGCGATGGCGGTAACGCCTGACCGCGACGAGAAACGGTTACCTTAGACATAATTACCTCACTATTTATTAATCACCAGACTACATCCACTTTACGATTACATCCAGGACAAACGGCCACTCTTCCATGCGGAAATTGCACCGAGTACCCATGACGCCTTATCAATGCCAAGCCGCATCCCGGGCAATGTGTGTCCGACTCCGCAATATAATTACCGGGATAAACATACGCAAGCTTATGTCGCGCGATCGCTACGGCCTTATCCAATATTGGTATTGGAGTAGCTTGAGTTGTATATTCGTAGTTAGGAAAATATCTCGAAATATGATACGGGATAAAAGGATCGATCGCTGCCACTAAATCGACTATGTCATTTAAATCTTTATCGCTGTCATTTTTGCCGGGAATAATCAGGTTAGTTAGTTCCACTTTGACCAGATACTCTTTGGCCAATCGGATAGAACGGAGAACATCATCGAGGTTTCCCATACAGACTTTTTTATAAAAATCCGCTGACGATGATTTTAGATCGAAATTAGCGGCATCGACGAAGGGAAATAACTCTCTGGCCGGCTCCTCACTGATATATCCATTACTGACCAGTACCACAGCCTTACCCATCTTCTTGAGCAATTTGGCACATTCAAGCACATATTCGAACCAGACCAAGGGTTCAGTATATGTGAAAGCGATTCCTATTGATCCATCCCGTCCCGACATTTCAACCAATTCTTCCGGAGTATAATATTCGGTATTGGCTTTAGACTGGGAAATTGTCCAATTTTGACAGAAAGGACAGCGGAAATTGCAACCGTTCGCGCCGGTGGATAAAATCGGCTTACCCGGCATGAAATGATACAGTGGTTTTTTTTCGATTGGGTCAACGGCCAGGGTCACTAATTGGCCGTAAGCCTCCGCAATCAGGATACCATCCGTATTTCTCCGGACCCTGCATATCCCCTGACGACCCGGGCTAATCGCGCAGTTGGCCGGGCAGAGAAGACATCTTACTCTGTTATTGGGGAGTTTCTCGTAATATCTGGCTTCTACTCGTTTCATCCATAAGCCCTCTTATTACTTCGAATAACCGCTCGGGCGTGATATCTTTGAAACAGTATTTTTCTGGCATCCGGCATTTTTTTTCGCCATGAAGGCTACAGGGCGAACAGGCAACCTGGTCACAGACGATTCGGTCATACGAACCCAACGGGGCGAAACCAAGGCTCGGATGGGTTGGACCAAATATCGCCGTTGTCGGGACCCCCAAAGCAACCGCCAGATGCATCAAACCTGAATCATTAGCCACGACGATATCGCAATTGGCCATCACTGCTACTAAGATATCAAACGTTAATCCGCGGCAGGGCAATATGCGCGACGATGAGATATTCAAATTGGCGGGGTTTTCATCGCCTGTATCCGAAAAAACAACTATTGATTTACCAGTGTGTTTGAGAATTAATTCAGCCAGTAGGGGAAATTTCGGCCAGCATTTTTCGGGATGTTTTGAGCCCGGACATAAACCGATGACGCCATTGGTAAATCCGGCGTTTTTCAGAATGGCCAACCCCCGATGCATCATGGTATCACTCGGCGTCAATTTGGGAATTCTATCGGCGATTGGTATTTTTAAGCGAGTTAGCGCCTTAAGGTAGGCATCGACGGTGTGTCCGACTTTGAATTTGATTTTAGAATTTCTAATAAGCAATTCGCGCTGCCAGCGGCGCTTAGGGTAGCTCGAAACTTTTTTAGGATTGATTCTGGCAGTATAGATAACGCTTCGGGGATTCTTTTGCAGGTCGATTACGGTATCATAGCCGATTTTTCTCAATTTCCTCACCGAAATCGGATCGCTCTTGTCGAATGCATGGACATCGTTGATACCGGGAAATAGCCTCACCAACGGGGCATAAGCGGCGTTGGTAAGAAAATCGATTTGGGCTCCCGGCTGATATTGACGAATAGATTCGAGCACCGGTAATGTCAGAACCACATCCCCAAGCGAACTGAAGCGGATAATTAGATATTTTTGATTCATAAAAATATCACGGCTAAAATTCCAGCAAGCACACAATAAATCCCAAAATAAAAGAACTGCCCTTTCTTAACCAATCGCATCAACCAGGCAATCGACGCATACCCGACAACAAATGACACAAGCGTACCGATTATATAATGATCCATCTCCGCCGAATCCAGCCCTGTTTTTAGCAAGGTAATTGATTTCAGCAGCACCGCTCCCAGCACGGAAGGCAGAGAAAGCAAAAACGAAAACTCGGCCGCTTCAGCCGGATTAATTTTCTGAAACAGTCCGGCAGAGATAGTCATCCCAGAACGAGATAGGCCGGGGAGTAAAGCCAAAGCTTGAGCCAAGCCGATGACGAAGGCATTTTTTACATTGATTGTCAGGACGCCCTTTTTAATGTAATGAGTCGCCAGTAAAACCAGACCGGTTACAACTAATAGCGCTCCCGATAAAACCGCCGAATTAAAGGCAGTCTCCACGGTATCCTTAAAAAGCAAGCCAAGCACCGCGGCAGGAACAGTAGCCAGCACGATTATAAAAGCATATTTAAGAAATGGTCTTTTTTCCGGGTTATAGGGTGGGAACAAACCAGTTATCATTTGCCAGATTTTACAGCGGAAATATATCAGGACAGCGACCAAAGTCCCCAGATGAAGCATCACTTCGAATGTGATGTCGGGGGTCGCTTTAGTGCCGAGTAATCTTTCGGCGAATACCAGATGGGCTGAGCTTGATACTGGCAGGAATTCCGTGAGCCCCTGAATTAGCCCCAAGATGATAGCGGTGATATTATCCATTAATTAAAACCCGAAACTCATTCCCATAAGGAATCCGATCGGGTCATGGAATTGAAATTCCGCCGAAACGGATGTATTGCTATTTAACTCGAGCGCCGCGCCAGCGTTAAATCCTAGATCGAACTCGCTTTTTGTTTTCGGGCCAGCGTCATACAAATTCAACCGTAAAAAAAAATTACAATAGGGCGACATAT
>CAZTNJ010000014.1:14631-24955 GCA_964614835.1 uncultured Ignavibacteria bacterium
CAGATGTTTGCCGCTATTGAGTTTAATCGGGTAAGAACCGACTACATACGGCCCAATCGTAACAAAATTACCCGGAATGAAAACCATTGATTCGAATTGGCCACCTACAGATAAATCCAGTGGATCTTTGATTCGCAATTCCATAACCTGGTATTTTAAATCGGCGCCGATAACCATGCCGCTTTCGCCCGAGTTATCAAAATCAATAAAGCCGACTTTCGCCGCGGCATCGGTATATCCGCCGACACCATAGCGGTATTCGCCAAATAGCCCCAGGGCGCCATCATAAACGCCGATGTTGGCCAACCCGCGGGCGGTGCCTTTAGCTACGGTAACCGCAGGGCTTAATTGACCGGTAAATTGTCCAAACGAAATCGATGATAAGAACATCACGATAGCCAGGCCAAATAGAATGTACTTCCTCATTTTTACGCTCCTTGATTATTTAAATTTCAATGAAATTCTAACTGTCAGGCAACCAAATCGAGTGGTCGCCTTTTCCGCATTTTTCCAATTATATTTGAATTCGGCGAATATCGCCAGCGGAAACATTGCGCGTGTCATACTCTCGAATGGCCCCCCGGGTTTATATAGCTCAAGAGGTGGCGAACATCTTCGCCCTCGCGGCGGAACGAGTAAAATATATCGGGTTCACAGTAAGTACAGGCATTCAAAGAGTATATTTGTTCGAAACCTATTTTCTTTAGCTCATCGATAACCATCGCCTCCAAATCGATATGATATTTCCCCTCCTTCTTCAATCTATACTTGCTGTCAAAAATCAAGGCGACTTCGGGCGATACCTCAAAACAACATTTCCTGATTCCCGGTCCAATTACGATTCTTGATTTAGGGATATCAAGTTGAAGTATGGATTGTTTTATATTGGCAATGATACCACCGACAATACCGCGCCATCCAAGATGCAATACCGCCGCCGTATCGCCATCGCAGATAAAGAGGGGAATACAATCAGCCGTTCTTATCACGAGTACATCAACATGCGATTGACTGAATATGCCATCGGCGGGGACATTCAGGTCATCTGTCGAAGATACAATCCGGTTGGTGTGCTTTTGCGTCAAGCGGCAAGTCCGCGCTTTTGGAAAGCGGGAATCAGCGATATCTACGATTCTATTCTGCAGGTCATCTTCGGGAATATGATCATTGCGGATAAAAATACCGGCCCAGGTACCCAATCTTTCGGATAAGTCAATCAGCTTGATGTTGTTGGAGACGGTTTTTATCAGCGATCTATCAATCATCGGAAGTCAGTCCCTTTGAACGTTCCACGGTTATTACGCCCTGAATTTTATTCACTTTATCATAAACTTTCTTTAATTGTGCCGCGTTCACTATTTCGAGAATAAAATGACCGATTGCCGTTGACCCTACCGATGGTTTTCGTTCGCTTTTTATTTCGGCGGCGCGCACGTTTACATCCAGAGCCGAAATGACATCAGTAATATCTTTTAAAATATTTTTTCGGTCGTGCACCATGACTTCAAGCCGGATTAGGAACGACTCGCCCAGCCTGACATCCCATTCGAGATCGATTTTCCGGTCAGGTTCGTTTATGGATGCCATAATCGGACAATCCTGACGGTGAACGGTTACGCCTCTCCCCCGCGTTATAAAGCCGGTTATGTTTTCGCCGGGAAGCGGTTGACAACAGGCGGCAAAACGGAACATCAGGTTGTCAGCTCCCTTAACTTTTATCCCACGCGGATGTCGCCGCGCCGAAAGCGCCAGCTTATTAATAAGCGATTCATCTTTTGGGGGGCTGACCGGCTCAATTCTGGCCAATATGGATGATACAGATACTACTCCCGCGCTCAATTTTGCCAGAAGCTGATCTGTCTCGGCAAACCCCATCGCCTGTGCGATATCCAATAATTGGCTTTCGCTCGGCATTTTGACCCGTTTATGACGCAATTCGCGTTCCAGAATTTCACGTCCCAGTGATACGGCCTGCGCGTATCCCTGCTGGACAATCCAATGTTTGATTTTCGATTTCGCCGCGCCGGTTTTGACGATTTTCAGCCAGTCTATCGATGGATGCTGATGAGGTGACGTCTGAATTTCAACCATTTGACCGGACTCGAGTGGAGTTGTGAGTGGTACAAATTTACCATTAATTTTCGCGCCGGTACAGTGAAATCCCACATCGGAATGAATCGAGAATCCGAAATCAAGCGGCGTAGAACCTTTGGGAAGATGCTTTAATTCGCCGGTCGGCGTATAAACAAAAATGTCATCCTGAAACAAGTCGACTTTCAGGAATTCCAGGAAATCCTCGGAGCTTGTAAGTTCTTTTTGCCATTCGAGCACTTCCCTGACCCAGGCCATCCGTTTATCGGATTCATCGTACTTGCGCTTGCCTTCCTTATAAAGCCAGTGGGCGGCGATACCGTACTCGGCGCGGTAATGCATCGCTTTAGTTCGAATTTGGATTTCCACCATCCGGTTGCGAGGACCAATAACTGTCGTATGAAGCGATTGGTACATGTTCGATTTTACATTGGCAATATAGTCATGGAATCGCTCCATTACCGGTTTCCAGGTAGTGTGGACTACTCCAAGCGCGTGATAACACTCTTTTTCGTTTTCAACAACCGCCCGAATCGCGAACAGGTCATAGATCTGTTCAAACGGAACCTGACGCTTTTGCATCTTACGCCAGATAGAATCCAGATGTTTAGCGCGTCCGCTGATTTCGGCGTTGATACCTTCTTTTTTCAATGCCTGTCCGAGAGGTTCGCTAACTTCCTTTATATAGGCTTCGCGTTCTTCCGAACCTTCTCTTAGCTTCTTTTCCAAATAAGCGTAATTCTTTGGTTCAAGCGCGGCGAAAGCCAGGTCTTCCAGCTCGCATTTTATTTTTGCCATCCCAAGTCGATGGGCCAACGGCGCGTAAATTTCTCTGGTTTCGGTGGCAATGGCGGTTTTTCTGGCCTTGTCCAAGGGAGCCAAAGTCCTCATATTATGCAATCTATCAGCGAGTTTGATAATTATAACCCGGATATCTTCGGACATCGACAGCAGCATTTTGCGGAAATATTCCACCTGTTTATCGGTTGTTGATTTATAACTTAAACCCGAAAGCTTGGTCAATCCGTTGACCATGTGGGCGATTTCATCTCCGAATTCCTTACGGATATCATCCAGAGTGGCGGGAGTATCTTCTACCACATCGTGGAGAAGCCCTGCCGCTATTGTGGTTGAATCCATATGTTGCTCTGCCAGGATAAACGCAACTTCCAGGCAATGCTCGATAAAAGGATCGCCGGTTTCGCGCACCTGCGCCGCGTGGGCTTTGTCCGAAAATTCGTAGGCTTTGCGGATAAGTGGAATATTGATATTCGCATTAAACGATTCTATGAAAATAATGAATTGCGCCAGATTCATTTTTTTCTTCATACAATCATACTCCGCGCCTTCGTGAGCACCATACTATAATCAATAGCAGCCGTGCAATCGCAACTGCCATCTTCTTTAATACGGCACCTGTGTTCGGTTTGTTCGGGAGCGGTAATTGTGATGGCGCCGGCGCCGAGCGGTCCCCAGCGATTAGGTCCAATATGGGGCCGATATGGGAATAGGCCTATCAATGGGCGTTCCAGGGCGCTGGCAAGATGTAAAGGACCGGTACTGCCGGAAATAAACAGGCTTGCGCCAGCAATAAGATGTACCAGGTCGTCGATATCTGTACGTCCAAGTAGATTTATTGCCTTCTCCGTTAGATTTTCGGGCTTATCCATTTGTCCGGTTACAATTACCGGAATCTCGGCGCAAAGCTCATCAATTAACCGCAGATAGTTAGAAAGCGGCCAATTTGCGGCAGAGCCTTTTGAACCCAGATGGATTATCGCGTATTTGGTCGGCACATTAAATAATTGTCGGTTTGGCCAGGGACGGCCTTCGATTGTTAAGATAGGTTTCATCATACCTGTCGGTATCTTCACGCCCAATGTCTTAAGAAGCTGCAGGTTAAGGTCGATTTCATGTATTCCCGATTCCCTGCGTTTAAGGTTTAATCGTTCGTTGAATAAGAATGAATAAGCCCGGCGCGAGGTGCCGATTCTTACAGGAATGCGCGCTAAATATACGGAAAAAGCGCTTCGCCAGTTAGGCTTGAGAAAGATCGCCGCCGAATACCTCCGAGAACTTAAAATGCTGACCAGCTTATCAACAGGAACTGGCACGCCATTATTATCCGTGTAATAAATCCAATCGTCAACATAATCTGAGTATTTAAGTAACGGCCCGGCATATTTTGAGACGAGATATTCGACGCGTACATTAGAGCATACGTTTTTTATCGCGGCCGGAACCGCCAGTGATAATGTCAAATCACCAATTCGATCGGGCCTGACAATCAATATAGATTTAAGGTTTTTCAGTTTGGGCATTGTTATCCCGAATTATATTAAAGAGAGGCCGAACAGTAACCAGATTGTCATGGTTAAAATCGGGTCTTTTAGGGGATCGGAAAACAGGCCTACTATCAGAATACTAAGTATGGCCAATAATACCCCAAGTTGAAATGTTTTCTGATCGTAATCTTTGGTTTTTTTGTGAATCGCTCGAGAAAATTGAATTTGGATAACAAAAATACTTAGTATTATGAAAGCTAATATCGGACCGCCATCAAGAAGAGGTTCCAGGTACATATTATGGCAATTACCGATCCTCATCATTTTTATTGTATTGTATTCAATCACTTCCGGAAAAGAACTAAAGCTATTGACACCATATCCGAAGAAGCCAAGAGTGGTAGATTTACTGATTGCCTCCTTGAAAAGAAAATCCCTGTCTGATAAAATATCCGCGGCCTGCGGATTGAATCGATTAATTATTTTATCTTTTATATCCGGCGAGAAATATACGATACATAAAATCACAATCCCAAATATTAATAATAGTTTCCTAAGTTTAAATATCCCCATACTGACTATAATGGTAACAACCGCAAGATATGCCGACCTTACATAGCTCAAGATTATGGCCAGTATTATCGGTATACTGATCAAAGATGTAAAAAACCGTTCCCTCAAGGTTTTCGCATAAATCAACATCGAAACCACCAGACTGAACACGATTGTCATGAATGCCCCCAGAGTAAATGGCCCGGCCACCAATGATGATATCCGCGGCTCCATACCCAAAATATACTTGATGATACCAATACCGCCCGCTAGAATCGCTCCGCTTATAATCATCCAGAGAACGCGACGCCGGCGTTCGGCGGTGACTACAATCGCCGGCAAAGTGAAATAAATCAGAGGAAACGCCAACTGGCCGAAAACCTGCCCGAATTTGCCATGATAGCCCATCACGATTATTACGATAAGTTTAAATCCGATAAGAGCACAGATCGGTTTGAACAGAGGGAATTTTAACCAGGCCTTTCTTCTATAAGCTAATGCCTGCGCCATCCAGATTAAAAATATCGCCCCCGCTAGAGTGGCTGCCAGGGCGTTCGATAACATCAGCACGAAAGCGAAAACCAGCACCAGATAATAAGCTATGTTGTTAAGGTACGGATTAATTCTTTCCACTGACAATCTCCCTGAAAAATGCCTGGCTCTTTATACCTAACCGGTCAATTGTGTAATAATCGGAAACGGCTGTCAAGCCTTTCTGGCTAAGATCAGCTCTTAAGTCGGGACTTTCAATTAATTTACCAAGAGCATCGGCCATCGCCACCGGGTCGCCGGGCGGGATTAAGATTCCGAAATCGGTCAAAATATCATTGGTCTGATTCAAATTAGTTCCTACGACAGGTATCCCCATCGCCATGAATTCAATCAAAACTCGGGAAATCGGTTCAAATCCGAACGTCGCTATTACGCCGATATCACATATTGAAAATATCTTTCTTATATCTTCTACCCTATCGATAAAAATAAATCTTTCGCTAATTCTCAACTTATCTGTTAGCACTTTCAAGTGCTCAAGCTTGACGGAGCCTTCGCTCCCGGCGATTAAGAATCTGACATCAGGATATTTGATGGAAATTAGTTTTGCAGCTTCTATAAAAGACCGGTGTCCTCTTATCGGTTCAAGCGCGCCAATCATACCGATTACCAAATTTCGAGAGCTGATTTTATACTTGTCGCGCAACCTATTGCTTGCCGAGACTGGCTTATAAACATCCGGGTCAACCGCTGGATACAATATTTCTAGTTTATGAAGTTTAAGCTTTCTTGAAACATAAGCAGCGGCTATTCTGGTTGGCACTACAATCCCGCTCGTCAAATGATTTGAGACGAATTTTGCAGGAATCGAAATCCCCTGTCGGGGTCGATTGTCCCAACGAAATCGCAGCAACGGGATTTTGCGACGCGATTTTAAGATCCCGAAAGCAGCCACAAAATGCGATTCCCCCTGATGAGCGATTACTAAATCGGGAGATAAACGAGAGACCAGTTTGGCAAATCTGAATACATTGCTCGGAAACTGAACAAGACTACTTATGCGCGACAAGAGCGCGAGTTCTTTTTCGTTAAGCGTAATATTCTCTGATGAAAACTCACCCCGGCTATCGAGGATTATTACATCTTCCCCCAAGTTTATTAAAGCCCGGCTTTGTTGAAGGATAAACGTTCTGATCGCGTCGCAACAACGTCCGTCAATAAGTTGAAGTATTTTCATGCGACGTTAACTGGCTATTCGGGTTCCTTAAATTGCATATCGTGAAGTTTTTTATAAAGTCCATTTTGATTCAGGAGATCAGCATGAGTTCCGCGTTCGACGATTTTGCCGTTGTTTATCATTAGAATTTGATTCGCTCCTCTGATAGTCGAAAGGCGATGGGCAATTACTATTACGGTCCTCCCTGTGAGCAAATTATCAATCGCTTTCTGGATCAAGATTTCCGATTCGGTATCCAACGCCGAGGTGGCCTCATCAAAAATCAATATCGGCGGGTCTTTAAACAGAGCCCGGGCGATTGCCAGCCGCTGTTTCTGTCCTCCGGAAAGTTTTATCCCCCGATCGCCAATAATTGTATCGTAACCATTAGGCATTTTCATTATGAACTCATCGGCAAACGCGGTATGAGCGACTTCTTTGATTTTCTCTATTGGGGTATCCTTTTGGCCATAGGCGATATTGTTGGCGATTGTATCATTAAACAAGATGGTTTCCTGGGTAACAATTCCCATCAACGACCGCAGCGAGCTAAGCCTTAGATCTCGGATATCGGTTCCATCAATAGTGATCCGGCCATCCGTCGGGTCATAGAATCTTGGCAGAAGATCCACAATCGTTGATTTGCCGCCGCCGGATGGGCCGACTAAAGCAAGTATTTCTCCTTTACCCAATTCAAAATTGATATCTTCAAGCTTAAATTCGCGCTTACCGTAGGTGAACCAGACGTTTTCGTACTTCACCGATTTAGATATAGATGAGATTGCGATCGCGTTCGGTTTATCGACAATTGCCGGCGGCGTGTCGATAATCTCAAATAATCTCTGGGCGGCCGCCAAGCCTTGTTGAATTTCCATGTTAGCCTGGCTTAATTTCTTAATAGGATCCATCATCGAAAAAGCAGCCAGAATAAACAGCAGGAAAGTACTTGTCGTCAATGATCCGCCGCTTAAGATCTGACGCCCGCCGTACCAGAGGATCAACGCTCCCGCCAGAACCCCGAGCAATTCGGTCAAGGGCGCGCCGAAAGCTGAAATTCGGGTGAGTTTTACCATTGTTTTATAATAATCGTGGGCGAATTTTTTAAATCTGGATATTTCGAATTTTTCCATTCCAAAGGCTTTTACCACCCGAATTCCCGAAACGGTTTCCTGAAGTACGGTCGTCACGGATGCCATCTTCTCTTGCGTCCGAATTGAATTTACACGGAGCTTTCTACCAAGCAATGTAATTAAAAAAAGCGAGGGCGGGAAAACAACCAAGGCCGCTAATGCCATCCGCCACGATGCCCACAACGCCAGGGCCAAATAGAAAATGAAAAGAAAAAGGTTTTTGACCAAATCGGCCAGGCCATAACCGACTGCCCCGCGAACCAGCGTGACATCATTAGTAACCCGCGAAATAAGTTCGCCTGCTTTACGGCCATGGAAAAAAGATAATGGTAACTGATGATACTTCTGATATATTTCGTCCCGGAAATCGCGGATTACCCCCTGTTCAACTTTTACCGTGTAATAACTCTGGCCGTATAGAAATATATTCTTGATAAAAAATATTATAATAATGAAAATACAAACATGCGCCAATTGTCGGTGCTTAGTATCGCCTCCGATTGCTTTCATTACGGCCCGCTTGTCGAATTTGGAAAGATCTTTAAAGGAAAATTCGTAATGTTGCGCCGTAATTGTCGAATCAACCGAAGGCTGCTCAAAAATCAACTGGGTAATCGGGACTATTGTGGTTAACGATAGACTGCTGGTTATCGCTAACAATGCCATACAAATCACCGCCGGGATAAACGATGTCAGATGCGGTTTTAGGTATTTCAATAATCGGATATATAATTTCATTGGTATTTATTCTCTCGTCTATTCGCTCTCATCGTCAGAATATCGGATTATTTAAAATATATTTATAAGCCTCTGGAGTATCGATATCCATCCATCTATCTCTCGATTGGGAATATATCGCTTCCATATCATTATTCTTTATCAATATTTTTATGGCCGCGCTGATCGATTCCTCGTTATTGACAAGGGCCTCTTTCATACTTGGGAAAAAACGATCGGTAAGTTTGAATACGCCGCAATCGATTGCGTTGTAAACCGGAATCATTTTACCGATATCGACAATCTGTGAACCTTCGCATTTAACCTTCGTTGCATCATCAATATCGAATACGCTTTCAGTATCAGGGTCTACTAGCAGATAATTACGGCCAGCCCCGGCATCCGCGACTCGCCTTAAGGCGCTTGATGATACTATATGATCGGACATGCTTAAGATAAATGACTCGCCTCTAAGCAATGATTCGGCCGCCAGTACCGAGATGCCGTTGCCTTTTTCCCACTGTTTGTTAATCACAAATTCAAAATGATTTGTTTTGTAATCTTGGTTGGCGATATACTTTTCAATGAAATGCGCCTGATAACCAACTACTAATATAAAATCAAATATTCCTATCTCATTGAAATTCCCGATTATATTCGACAAAATAGTACCATTGTTATATGGAAGCAGCGTTTTTGGCGTCTTATCGGTTTTTGCCCAAAGACGGCTTCCCAAACCGGCGGCGATTATGACTGATTTCATGCCGTTATTTTCCTAAGGGATATTTTCATGGCCGCCTTCATTATATAGACTTTCGATTTTATCAATCAAACGTTGCGAAGCATTTCCGTCAAGTCCAAAAAAGAATTCATCCCGATACTTATCGGCGGCCGCTTTCATCTCGGGCGTCGGGTCAAGAGCCAGCTGTATTGCCGCGCCGATCTCATCGCCGGATGCGATATGAACAAACGCCCCTTTCAGGAATTCGCGGTTATCAATTTCCAGTAATGGCTCGCCATCGGAATGAATCAACCGATCACAGGGCAGATCAAACACGATACCGGTTTTCCCGAGCGCAAGAAAATCGAATACCGTGCTTGATGCCTCGCTGATAATCGTATCGCTAACCGCGTAATATGGCACGATGTTGTATTCATCGAAGGGTAACAATACGCTATGAGGGTATTTTTTTACCCTTTTTTCATAAATCCGATGTTGTTTATGGGGCGCATACTTCCCCATCCAGCTATATGGGTGAAGTTTAACGATTAGGTTATAATCTCTGGTTTGTTCGAAAATATCATCTTTCACTTCATACATACAGGTTGGTTTATAAGTCGGCGCGAAAAGTATAGTGGGTATCGTGGGATTAAGCCCCCACCGTCTTAGAATTTTGGCTTTATCGTTATATTTTCCCTGAAACACATAGTCCAATTTTGGCAGCCCAATCAAATGTACTTCGTTTTTTCCCAATGATTGCGAACTTTTCAGCGAATTAACCCGATGACGTCCTTCCACGAAGATCTGGTATTTATCTTTTGGCACTTTTGCTAAATTACGATACAGCAAGTTTTTTATACCCGTGCCATGATTCAAGAAACACAACAAGGTTTTGCCGTAATTTGCGGAATTCCTCACGGTATCGCCGGTTATGACAATATCGAAACCTTTCGTCTGAGACGTAAATCGATAGCCAAGTTTTTCCCATTCATTAACAATCGGCGCCCGGTAGGGAAAATCGAAAAACCCGAAGCGCCTAATTTTTTCGTAAAAAGGGTAAAACAAAAAATCTTTGTGGGTGTATTAAAAAAAATTTGTAAAACCGGTCAAAAATGCCCAT
>CAZTNJ010000014.1:24965-28331 GCA_964614835.1 uncultured Ignavibacteria bacterium
GTAGGGAAAATCGAAAAACCCGAAGCGCCGTATTTTTTCGGAATCAAGGGAGAACCAAACATCGTAGTGCGGGTTATTAAGCAACAGTTCGATAACCGGGTCAAAAGCGGCCTTATGGTAAACGTAGCCGATCCGAAATAGCAGTTTGATTCTTTCTTTAGCAGTCATCATTCAGGCCGCTTTACGTTACATAATCCAATTATCAAGAACAATATTTAAGGGGTATATCCGCCGTCTGTCAATACCGCGCTGAACCTCTTAAGCCTAGCTCTGACTATAATAGAAAACCCCCGGCTGTTAACCGGGGGCGATTTAATTGAATGGCCGAACAAGCCAAATCAGTCAACTAAGCTTGAGCCTGGCTATCGCTTTCGCCTGACTCCTCTGGCATTTGCCCTTTTTCGGGATACTCTGGCATTCCCTCAAAATCCGGCTCCTTTGATTCCTCAATAGAACCATCAATGACATCTTGTAGCTTAATTGAACGAGTCGGATGCTTGGCGATAAATTTATCTAATTCATCTTGCTCACGAACAGCATAATAAGCATCCACCGACAGGATAATTCGCCGATTTTTTGAATCGAATTCGATAACCCTTAATGGAATCGAATCGTTGACAGAGAAAGCCTCTGCCGGCTTGGAAATATCAGGCTTGCCAAGTTTGTTGGTAGGAACGAATCCTTCAACTTCCCCTTCAAGCTCAACAATCACGCCCCGATCCAGCAGACGCGTAATTGTCCCGAGCGTTTCGGTATTAATCGCATATTTCGATTCCAATTCAGGCCAGGGATCGTCCTTTACCTGTTTGTGACCTAGTGAAATCCGGCGGTTTTCCTTGTCAATGCTCATGATTTTAACTTCGATTTCATCGTTTTTCTTCATGATTTCGGAAGGATGTTGGATTCTTTTGGTCCAGGACATATCGGAAATATGCACCAGCCCGTCGATTCCATCTTCAATTTCGACAAACGCGCCGAAAGTAGTCAGATTTCTGACTTTACCCTTTACGATAGCCCCCAGCGGGTAACGCTTATCCAGAGTTAACCAGGGATCGGGTTCGAGCTGCTTGAGACCCAGCGAGATTTTCTCGTTTTCTTTATCGACGCTTAAGACAACCGCTTCTATCATATCGCCGACAGCAAGTAATTTCGATGGGTGTTTGACATGCTGAGTCCAGGACATTTCGGAAATATGAATCAATCCCTCGACGCCGCGCTCAAGCTCGACAAATGCGCCGTAATCGGTAATTGAGACTATTTTACCTTTAATGCGGGAATTAACGGGATATTTCTCTTCAACATTTTCCCACGGATATGGGGTCAATTGTTTCAATCCAAGCGATATTCTTCCGGTGGCTTTGTCGAAATCGAGTATCTTGACTTTTATCTTCATACCAAGCTTGGTTATTTCGGATGGATGATTGATTCTGCCCCAAGACATATCAGTAATATGAAGCAGACCATCTACGCCGCCAAGATCGATAAACACGCCAAAATCGGTTATATTTTTCACGATGCCTTCGCGTACCTGACCGGGTTCGATTTCTTTAAGAAGAGTATCGCGCATCTTCGTGCGCTCTTCCTCGAGAACTGAACGGCGGGAAACCACGATATTGCGTCGGCTTTTGTTGATTTTTATAATTTTGAGTTCCATGGATTCGTTTATCAGGGCGTCGAAATCGGGCACCTGACGTAATGCCACCTGCGATCCAGGTAAAAAACACTCGACACCATACAGGTCGACCACCAGGCCGCCTTTGATTCGACGAAGGATTTTACCGACCACGGTCGCGCCGGCATCATGCGATTCTTTAATACGATCCCAGACTCTTAAGAAATCGGCCTTTTGTTTTGAAAGTACCAGTTGACCTTCATTGTCTTCCACCGCTTCGAGGAAAACGTCAATCTGGTCGCCGACTTTTACATTAATTGGTTCGGGGAATTCATGAATTGGAATCAGACCTTCCCATTTAAAGCCAACATCGACGATGATATCATCGCGAGTTACGCCCAAAACTTTGCCGGTTACGATTTCGCCTTCTTTGAACGCCTTTATAGTGTTTTCGTACTGGGCGAGCATCTGGTTATACTCTTCCGGCGAGTATTCCTGCTCTTCAATATCCAGCGCCGACATTTCCGGCGATTCGATTTTTTTAATTTTGGTACGAGGAGCCTTGGATCTGGTCTTTTTAATTTGAGATTCTTCGCCTAATTCCTCGGCATGTAATTTTTTGGCGGTTGCGGCATCTTTAAGGTCTTTTTTTCCTTTAACGCTTTTGCTTTTGCCCTCACCTCCTGTCTTTTTTGTTGATTTCGCAGACGTTTTTTTCGCTGCATTCTTTTGCTTTTCAGCCATCGAAGAATGTCCTCCTAAAGTTTAAATTGCCCCAAGGGGCTTTGTGGCGCTAAACCACAGGATCACAATATAATTATTGAATAACTATATGCAATCTTTTTTTATATCGGCTTGAATCTATTTATTTGAAGCAAGATGAGATATCCCAACCGCTATTTGCCAATTCTACTTAACTCAATTATCCGGCGCATTACTTCTTCAGTAATAGCCCTATAGCCATCCTTTGAATTTTCCTGCGCCGTTATCCATTCGGCAGTAATTTTCTCTCCAAATCTGACCACAAATCGCTTGCCAGTGATAAAATTGAACCAGGCTTTCTTTGAATTTTCAATATATACAGGTATAATTGGCACTTTGGCTTTGCGGGCAAGCATCCCAATTCCGATTTTGCCATCGCGAATTTTGCCATCTTTTGACCTTGTCCCTTCAGGAAACATTACCAATGCCATACCCGATTCAAGAATCTCCAAAGATTTTTTAATGACTGCCAGGTCAAATCCGAATCTATCCACGGGAAAGGCGTTAAATCGTTTAATCAACCATCCTTCAATAGGGATTTCAAACAGCTCCTTTTTTGCCATAAACGCCAATTCGCGCGGCACGGCCGATCCCATGATGAAAGGATCGGCGGCGGCAAGATGATTCGACGCGATAATCAACCCGCCTTCCCGGGGTACGTTCGTATGGCCGATTCTTTTCAAGCGGCAAAACGCTCTTATATAAATGGCAATAAGAAAACGGGCAATCCAAAATAAGTAATTTACGCGTTTTGGTTTTGGCTGGCGAATTTCTTCTGACATATCTGATATATTAATTCAACCTGCTGCTCAAAATCAAGATTTGAGGTATCCACTTCGATAGCATCGGCCGCTTTTTTTAGCGGCGAATGCTGGCGTCCCGAATCTATTTGATCTCGTTTGGCTAAATTTTCGCGGAAAGAAGCAAATTGGTTATCATCGGCATGTTTCTGGATCAATCGGCGACGGGCTCTTATATCAAGATTAGCGACC
>CAZTNJ010000014.1:28341-33344 GCA_964614835.1 uncultured Ignavibacteria bacterium
GGGAGGGGTTATTTTAAAAAATTTTCGCCCCAGGAATTTTTTAACTACGGAAAGGGTAATTAGTTATTTACCATGTCGCGCCCTTCCGCGACAATATCGTTGTTAGCCGCGAATCGTCTTTGTTCGGCCTGCATGAATTCCCGCACAAGTGGTATGGCTGAGACCTCGGAAACGAATCCATCGACCTCATTGGCTCGAATCTCATCGGTAACATCGTTATTATCCAAAATTACCTGTAAACCGGTCCGCGAAGTTCGAAGGTCAATTTTCGTTCCCAACAAAGAGTTGCGAATCCGCGTATGGTCAGAAAAATCGATTAATCCAGTTCTGATGAATTTCAGTGTCACGGCCCGATACATGGCTCCAGTGTCAAGATATATAAATCCCAGTCTTCTGGCCAATTCAATCGCGGTGGTGCTTTTGCCTGACCCGGCCGGACCGTCTATTACAACCGCCCTCGCCATCAAGCTAACCCCACCTGTTCCTGCAATTTTTTAACATCGGCGGTTTTCAATTTGACAAATTTTCCTTCTTTTAAATTACCCAATTTAAGCCCGCCAAATTCAATTCTTTTGAGGTAAATCACGGGGAAGCCTATCTTCTCAAACATTCGACGGACCTGTCGCTTGCGTCCTTCATGAAGCGTTATATGAATGACGCAGGTAGTTTTAGTTGTCGAAACCAAAACCGAATGGGTTGGCGCCGTCGGGCCATCATCTAAGACGATGCCTTTATCTAAATTGGCAAGTTCTTGCGTACTAATAGAGCCGGCTATGACAGCCTCATAAGTCTTTTTCACGCCGAATCTCGGATGGCTTAGTCGGAAAGCAAGTTCGCCATCATTGGTAAACAGCAACAATCCCGCCGATTCAAAATCAAGACGCCCAACCGGAAATACCTTGCCTTTGTATTCGCCCAATAGCGCGGTCACCAATTTATCGTGATACGGGTCTTTTGAGGATACCAGATAACCAGGCGGTTTGTTAAGCATCAAATATATAGCGCCCATGGCTGGCGAGACTGGTTTGCCATCAAGCTCCACAATATCTTTGGTTTCGTCAACCTGCACGCCCAGTTCGCTGATTATTTGACCGTTTATTTTGACCCTGCCTTGTTGAACTAACAACTCGGCTTGGCGGCGTGAAGCGACTCCGGAACGAGCGAGAAATTTATTTATTCGCATCATAAATTTAAATCTGTACTAACGTTATAAAATCGGCGAATGATATTGTTAAATCGAGGGCGCCATGCCCATTTGATGTTTCAATATTTCTGCGTGTTTTTTCCAGAAATTAGCTTTCGGTGCTCAGATGAATTTCCGATTCGGCGTCAATTTGGGCCGATTTTTCTGTCAAATCCGTATTGCAATTAATCTCTGGATTTACTGATTCAGCTTGTTCTGTTTGATCATCCTGGTCAAATCCGATATCTTCGCCAGAAGAGCCTTCGGCTTTGCGAATTAATTTCAACTTAGGCAAGCTTTCTTTGAGTTGCTCGATTGGCGGGAGCGCTGGAAGGTCATCGATTGATGATAAGCCGAAAAACTCCAGGAAATATTCGGTAGTCGAATAAAGCATCGGTTTCCCCGGCGCCGAAGAGCGCCCGTCGATACGGATTAATCCACGGGCCGTTAAATTTCGCAGGACACCATCGCAATCGACGCCGCGAATTCGTTCAAGCTCAAGCCTCGTCACAGGCTGTTTATAAGCGACCACTGCCAGCGTTTCCAGCGACGCTTGACTTAAGCTAAGACGCTTTTCCTTATGAATCGCGCGGTTAATATAATGATGAAATTCGGGCAATGTAAACATGCGGTAGCCCCCGCCGATTTCCTCGATACGAAAACTACGACCGCCGGCAGCGTAGTCATCATTTAGTTCATCAATTATTTTTTTTACAGATTCTTTTGTGAGATTGGCCGCTTTAGCCAGGTCCGCCAGTGCTATGGGTTCATGGGCGACAAAAATCAGCGCCTCAATGATTCCCTTCTGATGCGCCAACTCAAATGCTTGGTCGGCGATCATCTCCTGATTCGTAGAAAGAGTATCTATATCAAAGCCTTTCATTTTAAATACAGAATCTTGTTGGTTTTTTGTGTTCCGTCGATTGAAATCCGGCAAAAATATACGCCGCCCCCGGCCGAAAATCCGGGATTCCAGCGAACTGTATTTTTCCCGGTTTGAGCGATTCCATCGATTTGGTCGATTAGGCGACCGCCAATATCGTATATCTGCATACGATAGTTCTGCGCCTGGCGATTCCAATCAAAATCAATCAAGCAATTCGAATTAAACGGATTGGGGTAAATCGAAGTGATTTCGAAATTTTGAGGCACCGCGCTCTGTTCCGCATCTATCCCGGAATTCACGGTATCGATTTCGGCGCTATAGTAATAATAGGCGGTATCGGTAAGCGCGACGCCTTCGTATGGCCAGAAAACCGATAAAATAACCGATTCAGTACGATCAAAGTCCTCAATCCGGATATGGGCCTGGCCATTTCTTTCGATCCGATAGGCCCTTTCTAAAATCGAACTGGAGTAAATCGCGGTTACCGATATATGAAGCGGATGCGAAGGATCGGCGTTAAACAAGATATTTAAATTTGCTTTTAGTTGCTCGGGTTTTATAAACACTATGTAAGCGCATCCCAGGTTTTCCACTGCTTTTGGGGTTTCGATTATCCCAGTTGGATAGGTAGCATGAGTAATAGAAATCGGAACGGATTCTGGAAAATTGGCGCCTTCCTCGAAATACCCCGGACACCATCTACTACTGGTAAAATAATTCCACCTGACAAAATCCGCGAAACAGCTATTGATATTCTGGTTTACTTCAATTAAAGCAGAATTTATCGCCATCATCGAATTATCATAATTTATCAATCGCGTAAATATTGACTTGATCATGTTATTGCCATATTTTTCAGAAAAATACTCGGCCAGCACCCAGGCGCCATACATATGGCTTCCGCCGGTTAGATAAATCGACCTGTCAATTTTTCGATAATAATCCGGTAAATAGTAATATACTTCGTTCAAGTCATCGAAAACTCTCTCTTCGGCCCAATCCGCGGTAAGTTCGTACCACCAGGGCGGATCATCGGAAGGGAATGCCCGATAAGCTATCTGAAATGCGTGAAATAACTCGTGTGAACAGGTGGCCATCAGAAATGGGAGAGGGTCATCCGGGTGACGATGCGTGCGCAAGTCGTGACCAATAAACGAATAGGCTGTATAAGCGGCTCTTCCCGGATAATAATTAGTCGGAACATCCGGTACGGTGATGCCGATAATATCGGTAACATAGATATCGTATTTATCGTTGCCGCCCGCCCCATCATCCGGCGGCGGATAATCAAAACCCAATTCGTTTGTGTAAACATAATAGGATAACTCGAGATAATCTGCCATTCGGTTGATATAATCCGGAACGCCATCTTCGGGATTGATATCCTCATCCGGATGATACACGGCGTTTGGCCCTTCCTTTTCATAATGGATCATAAATTTATCAGATTCAAATGCGTATGACAATTGCGGCCTTATCAAAACTAATGGCGGCCATACCGCCAACGATTTTCTGGCGGCGATTAATTCGCCGGTGCTATTCCATTCAAAACAGAACGCGGTCGCGGCGAGAACGAATAGAATCGCCGATATCTTAATTACCGTTTTCATTTGCTACAATAGCTTTGGCCATATCCAGGGCCACCGGATAAACCCATATTTTACCGAATACGGCCGTTTGTTTAATACTCACCTGCCCTAAGCGGGTCAACTCGAGTAAAGCCATAAATGTAACCAAAACAACATGGCGGCGAGGATCATCGGCAAATAATTCGGTGAACTCGGAACCGCCTTTATCACTCAATAAATATACTATATGTCTGATTCTTTCTTCAATAGGAATTTCATCATGTTCAATATGATGCGACTTATCTTCCGACGCCCGAATTAAAACCTCGCCAAACGCAACCATCAACGATGTCACATCCACCTGATTTAAGATATACTCCACTTCGGTTTCGATAGGCTGTACTCCGCCTGGAGTAAATCTTTTTAGCCAGACCTCGCCGCGTTTTTCCAGCTCCTCGGCGGCCTGTTTGTATTGCTTGTATTCAAGCAGGGCTTTGACTAATTCGCTGCGCGGATCTTCAAACTCGTCTGTTTCCTCTTCCGGTCGCGGTAATAGCATCTGAGCCTTAATTCGGATCAGGGTTGATGCCATCAGAATAAATTCACCGGCGACTTCCAGATCGAGTTCTTTCATAGCCTCAAGATAGGCCAAATATTGTTGAGTAATCTGGGCAATCGGAATATCATAAATATCTATCTCATCCTGTTGAATAAGGTACAAAAGCAGATCAAGCGGCCCTTCAAAAGGCTGGGTGCCATATCCCCTCAAATCCTCGGCGATATTTACGAAATTACCAATCAATTTTCATCGCCTTTCTGACTTCAACCATCGTTGCCGAGGCATGTTCTCTGGCTCGAATCGCGCCTTTTTTCAAAACGCTCCAAATCGCGTCCGGGTTTTTAACAAATTCAGACCTTCGAGCCCTCAAATCTTTCAGATCGGCATTAATGTGCTTAATAAGATTCATTTTACAATCGACGCAACCCAATTGTCCAGTTTGGCAAGGTTCGACAATTTGCTTATGTTCGGGATTATAGATTTGATGAAGCGCGTATACCGGACATATTTCCGGACGACCGGGATCGCCTCTGCGTAATTTTTGAGGATCGGTAAACATCTTTTTGATTTTGGCTGTCGTTTCCGCCTCCGAATCAGCGAGACGGATATCATTTCCATAAGATTTCGACATCTTGCGGCCATCGGTGCCGGGCATAACCGGTACCGCCGTCAGAAGCGCTTCCGGCTCGGGAAAAACCTCCCCATAGAAAAAATTAAATCTTCTAGCGATTTCCCGTGTCAGTTCAATATGCGGAACCTGATCTTTTCCCACCGGTACGGCCGTGGCGCGATATACCATTATATCGG
>CAZTNJ010000015.1:0-9940 GCA_964614835.1 uncultured Ignavibacteria bacterium
GTGCGTCTTTCACAATGGCAATTGGCGCAGGACAAACCTTTACCCCATCCGGTGATAGTCGCGCCGCTTGGATTTGGTAACGTTACGGTTGATTGAGCGCGCAACATCTTTGTGGTATGATTGTCATGCGCATCATGGCAGGCGCCGCATGTTACAGCGTGAGCCATTCCGTCCGCGAAAGTCGGAGCCGCGTAATCGGCGGCATCCCATGTCGCCAGATACCCTTCGGTAAGGTGGCAGCCCCAACAACTTGAACGGCCCCATTCAGCAATCAAGTCGGCCGGAGAAGCGGCAGTATCAGCGTGTCCCGTACCTTGCCATTCGGCGTATTCGGTCGCATGGCAGGTAGCGCACGCTTCGCCGGATAAAGTGGCTTTGGCCAGCGGTTGATGTGCTAGCGATGGATTAGGTCCCATCGGGCCGTGACAGGCTTCGCATTGAACACCCCGGAGAACCTCTGAACGATTTTCATCGTAGCCGCCGTTATCGACATTGGTGTTCCAGCCGGTATTATGACAAGGCGAGCAGGCATCATCCTCCATGTAAGCCGAATAGTGGGCTGTGCCTTTCCAACCGGCCACATTTGAAGAATGCGTATGGCAGGCGCAACTATTGATATTGTTGCCCAGATAAACGGTGGTCGTGTCGATTCCGCCAGCAGGTCCCGCCGGGCCAGCAGGTCCTTCGCAAGCGAGTGTCAGCATCATCGCCAACGCCGCCAGGAAGAGTACTCCTAAGATTTTTCGCATTATAGCTCCTCCTTTGCAATAAAAATTATTAGTTGATCAATAATCATAATATTCTCTTTTCCATTAACCGAGACTTCGCCCAATATTGTAGTTTCCCTTTAGGATCATGTCAAGAAATAATCTTGGATTATAGCCAATGGGCTCTTGTCGGTCATATTATCATCCAATTCAATTAGGATTATCACTCCCTTTCCCATTGATTATGGTGGACACGGTCACAAATCTTTCATCGCACACTTGGCGGAACGGATTTCTGACACGCCGCCATTACCCACAATATCGGATATTATTACCTTAACATCAAGAAGTATTTTCGGCATTTATTAGTTTTTTTATAATAAACTTAACACCCTTAAAATTGAATTTTACCTATGGAAAACGTAAAAAACTGATCGAAATCCAATCCAAAATAGTAAAGTATTGGACGATTTTTAGAAGCTATTCCCTTAAGTTTGTTCTTTTTAGGGCAACTGTTTGGAATTGCCGATAATAATCGGTATCAAGGGACTTGTCGATTTGAGTCAGCCACTTTTTTATATATTGCCGATCATAAAGTGGATTCTTCATTGCGATTACGCGGATATCTTCAATATCCCTGGGGCGGCCAGCTATTATTTTATGAATAATCAAATCTTCAAGGGAGCAGTATCTAACAAAAACCCCATTGATTTTTTTATTCCTGGTTCTTTTAAGGGCGCTTTTTTCATATTCTGAATTGGAGAAAATGAAATCCAATCTTATATTGGATTTTTTATGAATCGCCGGTAATACCATCGTTCTGGATACAAAATCGCTGATATTTTTTACTGTGATATCCAAATCTTATTCGCCGACTATATCAAGCATCATGTCCAGCTTATCGATATCTAAACCTACGGTTATATCGATAACGTTGGTGAAACGCGGTTCTCCGTACAAAAGCACCGCTTGCCCGCCGATAACCATATAAGGGATTCGGTGATTTTTTAGCTGAATCGCTATTTTCTTTAGCAGCTTATCGAACACTATTTATTGCCCGGGCGATTTTTATGGCGGTTTCGATTCCATCCATGGGATTTTTCCGGGAATCCTTAGAAATCGCCCGATAATGTTTATACATCGCCCTAAATTCGCTTATCCGCGATTCAAAACTGGTTTTCGATTTCCGGATATGTTCCGTTTCGATTTTTTGAAGCAACTTCGCGTCTTTGATCAATTCTATTCGATTCTTCTATTATCCATCCTAATATAACCTGATTATGATTACCGGGCAAGCCATTAGAATGGATTAGTTCCCGCCATCTAACTCCTCCAAAAATTCCACCGCCCGCCTTATGTGCGGAATCACTATCGAACCGCCGACCGTAAGCGCCACACTGAATATCTCGAAAAATTCGTCTTTGTTGACGCCCTCGTGATAGCATTTCTGCAGATGATAGCGGATACAATCATCGCAGCGAAGCACCAGCGAGGCGACCAGGCCCAGCATCTCTTTGGTTTTGACAGGAATCGCGCCATCCTGATAAGTCAGCGTATCCACCGCGTAGAAACGCTTGATAGCCAGATTATCCGCCGCCAGGATTTTTTGATTCATCTTGTCGCGATAGGCGTTGAAATCATCCAGTAGTTTGCCCATATCGGTTCCCCTCGTTCTTTAGATTACATATTAATACCATCGATGATTATATGAGAAACCGGCCGCGCGGGTCAAGGCAGATTGTCATACGGGCGGGAAAGTTAATCAAGGCAGGGCGTAGGGACATATCGCCATACGCTCCAATAAAGGCGATATTGGTCATTGTCGCCTCAGGCTGTTGACAAAACCATTATGTAATTGAAAGATTTATCTTTTTCCGCGTAGGGGCAAGGCATGCCTTGCCCCAGCAATAACTTATATTAACGTTTTTTCCGGAATGTGTATTTCCTTCATAAAAACGCAGTTTGTCATCAATTTCAAGCGACATAGGCCAATGTCGCCTTTGGATTTGTACGTCAAGACCCCCGCGGTCTTGACTATATCCCTATCTATCTCTGTAAAAACAGCAACAGCAACAGAATCAAAATCACGAGCGTAATCGCCCCGATTGCCACGTATTTCTTGAAACGCGGATGCAAAATCGGGACGCTGTAAAACGGCGATTGCACATCCTTGGTGATATCCTCGCCTTTCATGTGGCGGGTTATCAGATCGCCAGCCAGTTCCGCGAACACCTCGATAGAGGCATCGGCGAACGCGATATCGGCCTTGGCGGGAGCGCCGGTGTATCCCTGCCAGACCTTGTTTTCGGAAATCACCGTCTTAGTCAGATGGTTTTTCAGGTAGGGCTTGAGGTCTTTGTAACAGCCATCCACCAGTTCGGGATAGAATTTCAACATCATGGAAGTTTCCCACCAGCCGGCGTGGTAATCGTACTTGAGGATTTCCTTTTCCTCGTCGGTGAATTCCCGGTTCAGCTTTTTGGAAATCGCCTCGTAGATTTCCCCCTTGAGGAACTTGAACACGATCGCCCCGGACAGGCAGAGCATATTGGAGCCATGCTTGCGGTTGACTTTACGGCAGCCCCGTTCGATTGCCACCACCTGCTTGGGGGTGCCATGCGCCGTAAACACGAAAATGTGCTTGAATCCATACAGCGCCAGCCCCTTGCCGGTGTAGTAGATAACATCGTTGAGGGTGCTGGCCTTTACGTAGAATGACCCGAGCTGCTTGTAAACCTGGGTGCCCAGAGGCAACACCGGAAACAGCACAGCGTCGTAGTCGGGATTGTTGCGGATAAGGATTTCGGCGGTTTGTTTGGCGAAAAAAGCGGCGTTGAAAGCATCAACGCCTATGGGCAGATGCGGGCCGTGCTCCTCCAAAGGCGAGCAGGCGATAAAGAAGTAGGTTTTTTCGCGATCGAGCTTTTCGATTTGGGGGTAAGTGAGCTTTTCGATATTGTAAATTTGGCCTGCCATGGTAATTAAGGTAACGGCGCGGTTGATTTAAGTCAAGGCGATAATTGGGGGGCGGCTTTCGATAATACGCCGCGAGAATACTAAATGCGAAATGTAAAGGTGATTTGAAAATGAGATATTCGCGTTATGTGATTATGGAAATTATGAGTATCAGATTGCGGGGATTAGATGTTCAGAAGAATGCGATGGGAGAGATTGACAATCGTTCTGCAAGTAACTATTTACGAGTAAGGGCCAATTTCCTTAATCATTTTAATACTTCCCAATTATTTGAATCTATAAAAGCTTCAGGTGTATTAAAAGCGGTCAAGAATAATGGAGTACCGGCAAAAGATAAAGGGGACACAGGACCGACAGTCATAAATGAATACTGTCTTGAAGCGATATCAACAGCGCTGTGAGGATCACGAAATGATTGGTAAAGCTTTAGCGCATTAGAATCTCCGCCTACCAATTCTTTTAAAGAGACAAATTCTGTACCAAGTGCCAGCCCAAAACCAAAAAATAATATTCTTAATTGGCCTATAATATCTCTATTTAAACTTGATAAAGATTGGCTAATAAACAACCAACCGAGACCATATTTTCTTGTGGTCCTTGAAGCGTCAACCAATATTTTCTGAACACCAATCGCGGCGGTATCATTGTTATAAGAATCTCTGGGGGCTAATCGATGAGCTTCATCAATAACAACTAGGGCATTTAAACTTCGGGCATCCTTATAATAATTTTCAGCAATTATTGTTAAACCATCGAGAAGCCTTTTAATAACCAATGATTGAATTTTATCATTCCAAAACATACCTTTGGCTTGTTCCTTAGACAAATCAACAATTAAAATAGGTCTTTTATCAACATTTGGATTAAGAAGCCACGCTAACGCTTTATCTATACTTCTGGCTTTTTCCCTATCTTCTCGAAACAGTTCAGCAATAGGTACCCAATAATCTTTATAAAATTCATCTTGATCGGCTTCTAAAAGCGCAGTACTAAATCGCGCCCTTGAAGCCTCGGTTCGATAAAATACTTTTTGAACGCGTTCATCTTTTAACAATTTCCATGCCTGATTAAATGATTCCTTTTTATGAAGGTCTTTCAATAATACACCCGATTTTCTTAACTTATCATTCAGTATATTGCAGGCTAATTCGCGGTTTTCGCCCTTTGGAATTGTTAGCCTTTCAAAGAAAGCCGATTCAAATAAAATTTGATCAAAAAGCTCCCACCTATCTAGTACTAAATTTCGGACGGTAAGGACTAATCCTTCTTTATCAAGATCTTTAACCTTCTGTTTTAAAGGCAAATGATATCCATCATGATTAGGACCAGTTTTACCAAGCCAATCACGAGCGAATTCACCCTGCGGATCGATTACAAGCAAAGCCATATTCTGATATCGCGCATATGCCATTAAAATCATTTTGGCCAACACTGATTTTCCTGAACCAGTTTTACCAAAAATACCTATATGATACGCTTCGCCAGCTCCATTTTGTCCACTATCGAAATGCTTAAACCATAGGGGAAGCTTCGGGGTAGAACCATACACATTTCCCAAATAAAAAATTTCCTGGCCATATTTTTCTAGAAGTGCGTCTAATATATTATCAGTTGTTAGTTGAATTGGAGTACCTGTGGCCGGCACAGTACCAAGTATACTTGGCTCAAATCTATCTCCCGATTTTTTAAATACCGCGCTAATAGTCATATTACCAAGATGAGTATCTTGTTGACCGCTAATTGGGTTAACTTGCCCACGCTGCCTTGCCAAAGAGCGCATAGTGGCATCCTCGAGCCATATATTTCGGAGTTGGATTTCGGTTATTTGCCCCAAAGCGTAATGTTTCTTTCCATCTTGATCGAATTTAAAAAATGCTAATTCACCGATTAATTTCTTACTTACGGCAGTACCCAATATGTCAAGAGATAGGTCACTCGTAGAAGAAGGCGACCCGATTGCTCCAATTCTTTCAGATGAATTCACTATCGAATCAATGTCTAGATCGGCCATGGCGACTCCTCTTGGATGTAAAACACGATACCTTTTTCTACCAACCGCTTTCGGTTCTATATCCATGCATACTAAAAAATATTTCCCCTAAATCGCCTTGATACATCTCAGCCATACATCTTGTGGCCGTTTGCCTAAATGCAGGTATAGCCATACCCAAATGTTTAACCATACGGTCTGCCATAAAAAGGGGATATGGTTCAAATATGCCAGGCGTCGCGGTTTGGTATTTAACTCCTTGAAGGAGGGTAGCGATCCTTGCATTATTTGAGGCAATCGAGGAAGATAATTCAATTCTAAATGCAGGCGTCCATTTATGTGGTCTGTAGTAAATTACCTGCAACTCTTTTATTGATTCTATTAAACCATCTCGCAAGCGAACTAATTGTTTATCAGCACTTGGAATGAATAAATGCCACGGTTGATCTGGTTGTTTCATTTGAAGCGGACAAATAAATTCATCAGGTATTAATATGCTCGTCAAAACAGCCCTGTCTTCATAATGTGATGAAAGACCAATTATATTTACAAGCTCATTACGAGTTGTGTATTTGGGAATACCAACCCATATTTTATCACTTCTTGCAGATTCGATGATAGTTTTATATGAATCGATAAATAATCTAATATATTCAGTCAGTTTACTTTTTAATACATCGCTTGTGCATTCTGATAATTTCGCCAATGCCTGATTAAAATAGATCAATGGCGTTGTCAAAGAACCGTCAATGAATATAATATCATGCGGAGCCTTGGCCGCCAAAGACATTTCCATCGCCATCATAATAGCTCTAATCATCACTGTAGTATTAGGGTCATGTTTTGCGGGTTGAATATAAACTAGATGATTAGGTTTTTCCCAAAATCTCGCTTCTGACGGCGGCGTTAACCCCTCAATTGCTACAGAAGCACACGCAACAAGATCCGTTGCCAACATTTTTTCCACTGCATAAGAACCATCAACGCCACATGTAGTAGGAACATGGGGATAACCAAAATCGGCATCTCTCTTCAACAACCCCATTTTTCTGATCTTATCTCTAATCTCGTTTTTGCATTCTCTGATATTATCAAATGTCGAAAGAAGACTAAGCCCGATTTCCTCGCTTTTTAGGAGCATTTCTTCCACAAGCGCTTCGGGTAGGTTTGCGAATGGACTAATATTTTCCATATCAATTAATACTATTTATCTGTCTTAAAGTGTTTCTGAAATACAGATTTCTATTAAACCTGCTCCATAATCCAGTTCTTTCTAATCTGGGGATTGCCCATCGTTCCATCCAATAATCAGCCATCATCTCAAAAGGTCTGTTATTCCAAACAGGTTTTTGTCCCCGCTGGATTACAGCGGTTAAATTTCGAGTATGAGGAAAGAGATAATACTCACGTTTTATCCCATGGAATTCGAATTCGCGTAAACCAAGCATCCCCAATCCCATGCTGATAAGTTTCAGCTTTCTTGATGGTCCATTGCCATAACCCCTTTCAACATTAACTCCCCTTGTATTTAATTATTCCAATAATTCCAATTAAATCGATTCGGGAATATGAAATGTGCCCGAACCTTTAGTGTATCCCAATTTTATACCAACATATTCATTTTTATATTTTAGTCGATTATAAATACTGCTTCTTCCAAAAGCACTTGAGGTCGTTATAAATAATAACTCGGGTTTCAGATTGATCCCCTCAATCAATGTTTTATAATTTTTATATTTTCGCTTATATGCATTTCTTACCTCATTGCAACCTAATGTGAGCGCAACCATTTTCCCCCCTATAAGATCATTATAGGGAGGCAGCGCTCCAACTCTTTGTGCATTTAATGATTTATTAACCCAAACATTTAACTCGTTATTGGGTATTCCAAGAGCTTGATCCCTTACAGCCATTTTTAATACGGGGCTTTGCAAGCATATCATTCCAAAGGGGGCATCATGGGCTTTATCCCATAGGAAGAATCGCATTTGGCGCCCATATGATCTTTGATAAGGAATACTCCACCAGATAAAATTCCACCACCGAAATAAAATTTCCTCTTTTGATTCGGATCTAATTTCTCGCAACTCAAGGCTAATATTATTAGGTACTATCTCGTTGTAGTTCCTTGAATAAGCCTTCACCAAATTCAGATTATCTAAAATGAAAGTTTTATGTAATCCAATTTGCTCAAGTCTAGATTTGGACTGGACTCGTTTTAAAGCCGCCTTTGAATGCTTTGAAGGCACAACCTTAGGATTAATCTTAAATCCTTGTGATTCTAATACCTTGAGAATTTTATTCTTTAATTTTTGTTCGCTATTCATTGGTCTATTCTAAAATTTTTTTAATATTACGACATTAAGCTACTTAAGTCAATATAATCATAGATTAGTTTTATGCTAAATCAAGCTTATCATTTCAGCCATTTAACCTAGGATGTCGCCTGCTAAACGCGACCTATCCTAACGCACTAAACAATAAACAAGCCGTAGGTCGGGTTCCATAGTCCGGTAACCACCGGATGGAGAAACCCGACAATGGTTAAACGAATTTGTCGGCCTTCTCGTCTGCGCCTCGGAGGCCGCCCTACTTAAATTTCCCCCTTTTAGCTTGACCTCACCAGTCGCTTGCTCTATTATTTAGCCATGAACAAGCTGGTATCCATAGCGATTTTAACCTGGGCATTGTGCCTTTTTAACGCCCCGTTTCTGGAGGCCGATATGAGCAAACAAATCAGACAACCCGCGGTGGCTGGCCAATTCTACCCCGGTCAGCCGGTAACCTTAGCCAAAAATCTGGCGGAGATGTTCGCCAAAGCCGACAAACCGGAAATCGCCGGACATATATACGGATTAGTGGCGCCTCATGCCGGCTACATGTATTCAGGACAAGTGGCCGCTTACGCTTACAAGGCTCTCCAGGGATTGAATTATACCGATGTCATAGTCATATCCCCCTGTCATGTGGAAGCGTTTCCCGGCGCGGCGGTCTATCCCGGCGATGCATACGGGACGCCGCTGGGGGAAATCGCGATCAACAAAGAACTATCGGCGAAAATCGGATCATACGGCAAGAATATCAGGCTGGCCGAATCGGGTCATCGGGTAGCGATGCGCGGCGGGGAGCATTCGCTGGAAGTGCAATTGCCGTTTCTGAAAACTATCTTAGGCGATTTCAAACTGGTGGCTATCGTGATGGGGGAACAGAGCGATTCTACTTGCGAAAATCTGGCCGAGGCAATCTATCAGGCCTGCCAGGGGCGCAAGGATGTTTTAATCGTGGCCAGTTCGGATTTATCGCATTTCCATGATTACAAGAGCGCCAAACGGTTGGATGGCGGGGTGGCGGAATATGTCAACAATTACGACTATAAAGGATTGCTGAAAGCGCTCGGTTCGGAAAAAGTCGAAGCTTGCGGCGGCGGCCCAATTGCGGCCATGATGATGGCGGCGCAAAAGCTGGGGGCGAATCGGGCGCAAGTGGTACATTACGCCAACTCCGGCGATATTACCGGCGATAGTTCACAGGTAGTCGGATATCTGGCGGCGGTCGTTTTCGAGGATAAAGCCGATGACAAAGTCTACGAGATTGAAGACAGCGAAGACACTGCCGATGTCGAGATAAATAAGGCCTCCGGGGTGGATTTCGGCCTAACGGCAACCGACAAGAAGACGCTTCTGGAGCTTGCCCGTAAGTCCATATCGGACAGGCTAAAAGGAAAGGAAACGGTGCTCAATCCTGCCGATTATAAGGGGGTGTTGGCGGAGAAACGCGGGGCTTTTGTGACACTCACAATTGACGGTGAATTAAGGGGTTGTATCGGATATATCAGGGCTTACAAGCCGCTTTACGAGACAATCGCCGAGATGGCGGGCCAAGCGGCTTTTCATGACCCCAGATTCGAGCCTTTGTCCCCCCGGGAGTTCGAGAAGGTGGAACTTGAGATTTCGGTTTTAACGCCGATGATACAAGTAACGGACCCGGGAGAGATTAAGGTGGGTCGAGACGGCCTGTATATCGTGAAAGGATATGCCAGCGGTTTACTGTTGCCGCAAGTACCGGTCGAGTATAACTGGGATCGGGACACCTTCTTAGACCAAACCTGCCTTAAGGCAGGGCTTCCCCCGGGAACCTGGAGACAAAAAGGAACGGAGATTTACAAATTCCAGGCGGACATATTCCGGGAGAAATAATATTCAGCGGCAGATAAAAAATCCCAAAAAAGCCAATCAAAGCCCATTATATCAGCGTTACCAGAGGATGC
>CAZTNJ010000015.1:9950-12528 GCA_964614835.1 uncultured Ignavibacteria bacterium
GATGCTTCCGGTAGTGCTGGTTTTTGGATTGTCCGTATTTGCCACTCTGATTTTCAGCAGCGGCTATTCGCTTATCAGGGGCGATAAGGGATTTAGCCCGGAGGATGGGCAGCCTATCGATGTGCGGGTGGCTTCGGTTGTTACTGGCAAACTGGAACAGAACGGCGGCCTGATGTCGAGCATGCTCAATCTCGATATTCCTATGGACGCCGTTAATAGAATTACCGCCAAGCTGTCGAAATTGTTCGACCTGAAGCAAACTCAAGCCGGGGATGAATATAAGGTATATCTTACTTCAACCGACAGCGTGCTGGCGTTTGAATACAAGACCGCCGATGACAAAAAATATCGCTTGAATCAGGTGGGCGGCGATTTTCTGGATCAGACCTGGGATGGCCACAACGAGAAGCGGGTGGAATTCGCCGGAGCGGTGGTGGAGACCGACTTGTGGGATGCCCTGGTGCAGGTGTTACCCGATCCAAATATGTTCGCAAGAATCGCCGAGATATATGCCAGCCAGATTGATTTATTCACCGATACAGATCCGGGCGACACGTTCAAGATCGTTTTCGAGGGGTATTACACCGATGGCAATTTCGTTAAGTGCGGCGATATATTGGCGGTGGAATATGTTTTGGCCGGAAAGCCGTATCGGGCGTTTCAATACACCGATGCGGACGGTTACAGCGATTACTATGATGAAAACGGCTATTCGTTACGGCGGGCCATGCTCAAATCGCCGCTGGATTACCGCAGTATAACCTCGCGGTTTTCGTATCGCAGACTTCACCCTATACTAAAGGTTTACCGGCCGCATCTGGGAGTGGATTTCGCGGCGGCGCCTGGGACGCCGGTAGTAGCGGCGGGAAGCGGCACGGTTATATTCCGTGGGAGAGTGCATGGATTCGGTAACTTTTTAGAAATCCAACATGATTTCGATATGACTACCAGCTATGGCCATCTGCAAAAATTCGCCAACGGCACGATGCCCGGCCAGCGAGTCGTTCAGGGACAGGTTATCGGCTATGTCGGATCATCCGGCGAGGCCACCGGCCCGCATCTGGACTACCGGGTCAAGCGCAATGGACAGTATATCAACCCACTTAAGATGACATTGCCGGCAATGCCGCCGGTGAAGGCGCAATTTATTTCAGATTATCGTTCGCTGGTGGCGCAAAGGGTGCAAATACTGAAGCGCCAGGTTGACACCAAGGTGTATGTGTTGAATCAGTGAGCGGATTTTCGTTCCCTTAATAATTCTTTTTTGTTATGTCAGGTCATAGGGCTTTGAGCGTTCAGCCAGTTCGTAGCTCCGCCGAAGGCGGACGTGAACTGGCTGTAAGTATATAAAATGTGTCAGGTCACGGGCTATGCCCTACGACCTGACACAACGCAAGAACCGGGCCTTATCAAAAAAGTGACTGGACTAAACATTAAGGATTTTGAGCTATTGGTTAGCCTTGGCGTATTTAACAGTTCTTTGATGAACGATGCTTTATATAAGTTTAAGCGTTATGAAGATGCCAGCCTACGCTACACAGGCATCGACAAGCATGAAGGCGAAGATATTGGCCTTTATGACACGGTCTTAAGCCGCAAAGATTACGATGGGCCTTTCGTGAATAAAACTTAAATTGTATGCGGGGCTCATGAGGACCCTACGGGCGGGCTGTACGCCGCGCGTAACTCGCCACTTGAATTCCAAATCGCCATTGATTATCCTTGCGTTAACGGTTTTGAGGATTATTATTCCCAAAACGAGATGAGGGGGCCTCAGGATGTCGTCCGGCGGCTGCCGGACTCCATCCTGAGGCACGCAACGCTAACAGGGCGGTTTCGGGAATCGTAGTTCCCGAAACACAAAAACAGGAAATGATTTGAACACGGACAATCGGGAAATAAATTCAATCTGTTTCGCACTGAAAGAATATGGCGAAGTCGGCCCGAAGCTTTTTCAGCAGTTACTGCTGATATACGGCCATCCGAAAAATATATTCACTCAAACCGCCGATGATATCTCATCCATGACCGGTATCAATATCGAACGGGCGGGAAAAATTGTCGAAGCGCAGGATTTGCTGGAAAAAGCCGATACGCAAATCAACGACCTTCTGGATATCAACATTCACGTAGTCAGCTATTTCGATGACCGCTATCCGCAGGCGTTTCGGTCTATAGACGATCCGCCATTGGCGTTTTACCATCGCGGCGACGACAAGCTGTTAAATTTGGGCGGCGTGGCGATAGTCGGGACAACTTCGGCAGATCAAGCGGGAATCCGGGCGGCGGTCGATTTCGCCAAAGGGTTCGCCGGTTTGGGCAAGACCGTGATTTCGGGATTGGCGGCCGGAATCGACGCGGCGGCGCATCTGGGAAGCGTACAGAACAACGGCAAAACGGTGGCGGTGCTTGGCTGCGGCCATCTGAATATTTATCCGGATGAAAACGGCCCGCTGGCTTCGATGATTGGCGAGACCGGGGCGGTGATTTCGGAATTTGATATTTACGCGGATGCTATCCCGGGGCGGCTGGTTTCGCGAAACCGGCTGATTGCGGCCCTGGCCGACGCGGTGCTGAT
>CAZTNJ010000015.1:12538-32929 GCA_964614835.1 uncultured Ignavibacteria bacterium
GTGGGTGAAAGCCGCAAAGGGGAGCTTCACACAGCCAAAGCCGCCACCGAACAGGGGAAGCCGGTGTATGTGTACGACCCGGACAACCGTCTGAAGGACATGGACGCATCGTACATAACGATACGATATATCGAGCAGTTAGAGGAAATCGCGGCGGTTATAATAAGATAGTAAATAAATTGTTACAGTGACAATAAGTAACTGGAACAAAAATCGCGGTCTTCTTGGTTATCCCTGTTAGAAAGCCGATAACAGGCAATAGAAAATTCTTTAGCTGATTAAGTTCAGATTTAATCGAACCAGATATAGAATCACGAGTAAAAACAGTAGACACACATTAAGCCAATTCAGCCGGGCATTTAATCGATGCCGAGATTTTGAGAATAAATATGATAAAGGGCAATACAAATAATAGCGAAGAAGACGTATATCTTCAGATAAAAGCCCCGAAACGGATTGAGGTTAAAATAAAGGGAAGCCGCTTCATCGCCTCGGCGGGCAGAGTAACCAACGAGGAGGAAGTGGCGGCGTTTATCGAATCGGTTTCCAAGGAATTCCACGACGCCACCCATAACTGTTACGCCTGGCGAATCGGTTCGGGCAAGCATGTCAAGTATCGTTACGCCGACAACGGGGAACCATCGGGAACAGCCGGCCTGCCGATATTCCGGGTTATCGAAGGACGCAAGTTTTGCAATATCATAATCGTAGTCACCAGATATTTCGGGGGAATCAAGTTGGGCACCGGCGGATTGATAAGAGCTTACAGCAAAGCAACCATGGATGTTTTAAAAGAATGCGAAATCGAAAAGACATATCCAACCGAGACCGCCAAATTCAAAACCAGTTTCGAATTCGTGTCATTAGTGCATAATATTATTTCATCGTTTAAGGCGAATCTGGTCGATTCTACTTACAGCGATCAGCCCACGTTCAAGATTGAGATTCGCGCTTCGAAATTCAAAGAATTCAAAACCAAACTTAAAGATGCCACCAACGGACAGGTCGAATTTTTCGACTTCTTCTAAGCCATTAGTCGTCGGAGTCGGTCTCTGCGCGCTCGATTATATAAGTATAGTCGAACGTTTTCCCGGCCCAGATGAAAAGCATGTGGCGATAGCGGGGTCGATTCAGGGGGGCGGCCCAGTGCCGACAGCGTTGTGCACGCTGGCGAAATTGGGTGGAAAAGCTTCGTTTATAGGTAAGTGCGGGGCTGACCACGAAGGGGAATTGATCCGGCAGGAGCTTGTACAATTCGGGGTGGATACATCGGGGATGATATTCGATAAAGGGAGTGCCACGCCGAAAGCCTTTATCTGGGTGGATAGCCGCGATGGGGCCCGCACGGTGGTGCTCGATAGAACGAAGACCGCCGACATCAAAATCGACGAGCTTGATACGAAAATTCTGAAAACCTGCCGCTATTTGCTTATCGATGGGCGAGAGTGTGAAAGCGCTATCGCGGCGGCGAAGATAGCGAAAGCGGCCGGCGCGGAAATCGTTCTCGATGCAGGGTCGCTTAGGGAAGATACGGATGGCTTGCTAGATGTGGTAGATCATCTGGTGGTATCGCGGACTTTTTCGGATAAGTATACCAATACGAGTAATCCTGAACATGCGTTGGAGATATTGGGCCAGAAGAATTTTAAGTCGGTGGTAATTACACTGGGGGTGCAGGGGGCAATCTGGGCCGCTGGAAATCAAACCGGAAAACAGCCGGGATTCAAAGTCGATGCTGTCGATACGACTGGCGCGGGGGATGTTTTCCATGGGGCGTACATTTACGGATTATGTCAGAATTGGGCAATAGCTGAGATCGTGAAATTTGCCTGCGCGGCGGCGGCGTTGAAATGTCGCAAGCCGGGCGGGAGATTGGGGATTCCGACGTTGGATGAGGTGGAAGAGTTTAATCGGTAGCGGCCGTTTCGGGAATCATGTTTCCCGAATCACATGAATACGATTCTGCGCGAGAGATAAAATTGGTTTACAGAATGGACTATCTGAACCCATCGCAGAGCGGCGGGTCACCGAATGTAAAATCGAGAATGTTATGAAATCGTTTATGAGAATTGCCGCGATCGTTTTCATGGTGTTCGGATTTAAGGGCTTCGCTTTCTCTCAAGTTGATAAGCTGTTCGCCGATTATGTGGCGGCGTTGAAAACCGGCCAATGGAGCAAAGCGGAAAGCTGTTGGGTTGCCGATGATATCGCGAAATCAAAAAGGCTGGGGATTGAATATGTCGGTTATCCGGCAAAACATGATTGCGCCTCTCCCCTGACGCTTCAGCTTGACAATTTCAGCGACGGCTGATTGGCTATGGAAATCGATAAGGCGAAAATCGCCGATATCAAAGCTGCTATCGATATCCGGGTAATCGCGGCGAAAGATACGGTCGCTTACACCTATCGCGCAATCAATACCCCAAACGGCTGGCGGCTGTGTTCATCGCTGTACGCCGAAACGCGCGAATGGAAAGTAATCAGCAAGGATTATCTGCGGATACATTACGCCGATTCGTGCCTGGTGAACAATTACGCGATCGATAAAGCCAACGAATCTATCGAAACAACCTGCAAGATATTGGGATTATCTGCTGATAAAATGATCCAGTTGAAAAAAGCGAAGATCGATTATTATCTGACCGACGAACGGCAAACCAAGCTGTTGACCGGGTTCGATACCAAAGGCATGGCGAATCTTCAGTACGACGCCATAATCACCCAGTATCTGCCGCATCCGCATGAGCTGGTCCATCTGTTGATAAACTACGATTTGCAAAAGCTGCCCCTATACACCGCACCGTTTATTCAGGAGGGTTTGGCGGTATATCTGGGCGGGCGCTGGGGCAAGTCGGCGCTGGTGATATTTTATTTCGGTGAAATTAATCTAGCGCTGGAAATGGCGAAGCTTTCTGACATGTTAACATATTCGGGATTTCATGGGCAAGTCGGCAACCAGGATATCGCTTACGCCTACGCGGGACTGCTTTCGAAATACCTGATAGAAAAATACGGAATAGATAAGTACAAGCAGCTTTACAGAGAACTGTCGGGATCGAATATCCAGGCGATGGCCTACAGCGAAAGCGATATCAAGGCAGTAATCGAGAATAGATATGGCGCGGTCTGGGCAGATTTGGAAAAGGGGGTTACCGAGATGGCAAAGCAGTATGAATATTGCGGGATAAAACCGGTTCGCATAGCTTCTTGGGAAGGTCCTCCAATGATTAATGATTCGCTGTTTTCGGTATATCTAAGTATGAACGGAGATACATGTCATTTCATAATCAAAGTAAAAAGAGATTTTGCGAAAGGAACGATTCTCTTAAGATTGAGGAATGGCAAATTTGAAGAATCATATCGCAGTCGCCTGTTCGCGGAACAGATGCCATCAATGCCATATAATGGCGAAATCTACGGAATTCAGTTCAGCCCCGATGAAGCGGGATTATACGATTACCGAACCAATACAATGCTCGCCAAATATGTGATGGGGTTTTCGCCCAGCCCGGATTATTGGGATCTGCGGACAAAGACAATAACTTTCAGTCTTGATAAAAGGTTGTTGGATGGGGAAATCCAGGATTATAGATTGACCGTTGTTTCACAGAAACAAAAATAACCGGGTGTAAGAACACAAGCCGGCCCACAGGTTAATACTACCTGGGGTTTGATAATTTCCTGCACCCGGGCAACCCGCAAGCTGCCCCCGCAGGATTCGGGAACGATGTATCGTGCCCCTACAAGATGTGTGAGTCCGCAAATTTATGGTAATTCAATTTTCGTTATGTAGATTAATTTCCTGTCGCGATTTTCTAAAAAATTACGCAGCATAAATTCCAAATCGGGTTTGACTACTTTGTTGTACATGGTTTTGCCGTTAAGGCGGATTGTCAACGGCTGGTCGATCCGAATCATATCCGGATGAACCAGCAGCCTTAATTTCCCCACCTGCGATGATTCAATATCTATCCGGTTGCCCGCGAAGGTGGCGTTCACTTTTCCCGAAAGCCGGTTACGCGCGAACAACTCATAGCTCGTCGGTTCGGGGATACGACAGGCCAGCGGCATCTCTTGACCGTTTCGTATTACCGATACGCTGATATCCTGTCCGCGTTTTATTGCGGCTTTGGCTTTTTCGAAAGCGGCGTTGTTGGTTAAATTCTGGCTACCAATTTTGGCAATAATATCACCTGGCTGCAGTCTCAACATTATAGCCAAATTGCTCCCGCCGACTATCCGGCCAACCTGCACGCCAATGCCTATATATGATGTATCCAGCTGAAATCCCAATACGATACTGCTGTCGGTCATGGTGAGGTTGATATCTTTATGCCAAACCGCGGGCGTCGATTCTATCAGGCTATCGATTACAATCCAGCGGCACTGACCCCAATCCGGGTCGGCGGTTTCCCATGATAACTGCGGCGTAAACGGATCGCGTGTGTGACGTTCCAGATAGTTGGCAAATAGCGGCATTTCTTTATCCTGATACACGAAATCGTGCGGTCCGGGGTATTCTTTGTAGAAAATCTGGGCCCCCGCCTTGCGCGCGAACTGGATTTCTTTGCGCACCTGCGCCGCCGGGAAATGATCATCCTCGCTAGTGTTTATAGCATAGATAAATGAACTTGACAGATTGGCCGGATAAGCCGCGATATTACCGGCACGCGATGCGATCCCCATATCGCCGTTGAGCGCCAAGAAAGCCGCGTAATCGGTGGGGGCAATCATACCCAGCAAATACGCCGCCGAGCCCCCATCGGAAAACCCGCCCAGCCAGATCCGGTCATCATCGACATTGTAAAGCCGCTTGGTCATCCTGATTTGATTCATGACATTGTAAATACCGACCTTGTCCCACCAGGTGGCCCCGGCCTGCCCATAGGGATACAGTACCAGCCAGCCTTCTTTTTCGGCCAGCGAGGTGAATGGGTAATCCTCGGAATACTTGAGCGGATTATCGCGGATATTGGGACGACTCACCGCGCCGTGAAGGATTATCAAAAGCGGCGTGCTCTTGGCCGGGTTATAGCTCGATGGCACATAGATCACCCAGGGGCGAGGGACTCCATCGATACAGGCGGCTTCGCGTAAAACCGCTTTCCCTTTTTCGACAGGCGGAAAAGCGATACGCTTTATGTATGATGAAATATCCTGCCAGCCAGGTTTGGCGACGACAATTGATTTTACCAGCGAATCTTGAACGGTTTTGTTGTCTGTTTGCAGAAGCAAATCCAGATCGGTCTGCCATCCGGCATGGGAGAATGATGTGACGGCAATAATCAAGCAGATGGTTACTAGAAATATTCTCGAATTCTTCATTACAGGGCTCTTTTCTCGTAAAATGGCTACAACAGCAAATTGGTTAAAATTAGAAAACTAAGTGGTAATTGGCAAGCCTAATAACACAATAAATTTATTGAACCTCCGCCTATAAGCTTTTATATTAAAACTTCCTGCGTTTGCCCCGGGATAGTCTCGACCGATTCCGGTAACCGGCAAACGTTGCGTATTTGTAGGCGGCAGACCTCCCGGTCTGCCCCGGCACAAACCAAAGGAACGGGCAGGCGAGGACCCTACGGGTAAACTACCTGCCGCGCACATAACAAACATAGGGGTTGGCATGCCAAACCCCTACGCGAGAAACGTAAATGATGAAGATGTTTTACAATAAAAATTTCAGGAGGTCTCATGGCTATTGATGTTGAGAAAATCTTGCGGCCGGTGGATACCCCCATGCCCGATTTTCCACCCAAACTGATGACTCTATCAAGCGGCGAACAGCTTGTAATTCGCCAGGTGGGCCGGGAAGAAATCCCGGATATCCTGCCGTATGTCGAACCGCTGATTCATGTCGAACGCGATTTCTACCATATCGTGGCGGCCCGCGTTTACGCTGAGCTGTTGTCGTACTACACTCACCGGGTGCAGGATGAGTACGTGCTGATCGGCCAAATCGATGGCGAACTGGCCACTATCGTTAACGGCCGCCGGGTCAACGCCGATATCGGCATGTCGTTCCACACGATGGCGCTTCGCCGCGGCCTGCGAGTAGGCGCGCACGCGTTTGCCGCCAAGATGGAATACCACATGGATATCCTCAAACAAAAGGAAGTCTTAATCGTGGCCGAGTCCCCTATCGGTTTCCGCCGCTGGATGATCGAATACAAGCTGGAAAAGCGTTTCGAAATCCCCCATGAACTCGGCGGATGCCCCTCCTGGTCATTGACCCGCGAATTGTTCGAGCGCGCCAGAGATACGCTGGTTGTGGGGAGACGCCCGGTGCCGGAAGCGATTCTGGCCAAGGCTAAAGCCGGAATCCTTCCCCCGACCGACCCGCCCACTCCTCCGGCCGATTTGTTGGCCGCCACTCGCAGCCTGTATGATTCGACGGCCACCGCTCTAATTGAACAACGGAAACGGTTGGGAGGTGCCAAGTGAGAGAAGTCTATGTTGCTGGAATTGGTATCACCAGTTTCACCCGTTTGGAATATCCGCTGGTTGAAATTGCCGCTTATCCCGGCCTGATGGCATTACGCGATAGCGGCTTGTCGAAAATCGACCAGCTATACGTGGCTAACATGGGAGCCGCCAGAGTGAATCATCAGACAGGGTTGGCCAGCGCGGTTGTAGATAACTTAAGCCTCACACCAGCCGGCGCGGATGGTATCGAGAATGGTCCGGCCTCGGGCGCTTCCGCGATAAAGCAGGGATTCATGGCGGTGGCATCGGGGATGCACGATGTGGTCATGGTGATAGGCGCCGAAAGAATGCGCGAAGTCAACAATCTGGAAGCCACCGATTTCGTGGCCACGTTGACTCATCCGATGGCCGAATATATCTACGGCGTGACTTTGCCATCGCTGGCGGGTATGTTCACCCGCCTTTACATGGAAAAATACGGCGTCACTTCGCGGCATCTGGCGATGGTGGCCGTGAAAAACCATCAGCACGCCATGGATAATTTTTATGCTCATATTCATGAACCTATCACTATTGAAGGAATCCTCGATTCGCCGGAAGCCTCGACCAACAATCCGTTCGTAGCGGACCCGCTTCGCTTTTACGATTGCTGTCCTGTTTCCGATGGGGCGGCCTGTTTGATATTAACAACCGCCGATATCGCCAGGAAAACCGGCAAGCCGATGGTGCGTTTGGCCGGGGTCGGTCAGGCAACCGATACTCACGCCGTGGCCGATCGTAAAGAGCCCACCGATTTATTGGCGGTCCGCGGGGCGGCCAAAAAATCGTTCGAGATGGCCGGCGTTAAGCCATCGGATGTGTCAGTGGCGGAACTTCATGATGCTTTCACAATATTAGAAATCGTCGAAAGCGAGGAAGTCGGCTTTTTCCCGAAAGGCCAGGGGCATATCGCTCTGGCTGAAGGCGCTACCAAACTCGGCGGTAAGCTGCCAATTAATCCCTCCGGCGGCTTAAAAGCCAAAGGGCATCCGGTCGGCGCGACCGGTGTCGGGCAGGCGCACGAAATTGTGCTGCAATTGCGCGGCGATGCCGAAAAGCGTCAGGTGAAAAACGCAAAGGTCGGATTCACCTGTAATTTCGGCGGATTCGGAAACAATGTGGTTTGCCTAACATTCGTGAAGGAGAAATAGCCATGGAATTTAACATATACGCGTACAAATGCAAACGCTGCGGCCATGTTCAATATCCATATAGAACAATCTGCCGCAATTGTCATGAAAACGATCATAACGAATTCGATATAGTGCCGCTTCCTAAAAAAGGCAAACTGCTGACTTACACGGTGCTCTATAATCCGCCCTCCGATTACGAGACGCCGACAATCAGCCTGGGAATCGTCGAACTCGAGGATGGTAATCGAATCACCGGGCAGATAAAAATCGACAAACCCAAAACCGGCATGAACGTGGTCGGCAGGGTTGAAGTAGTCCGTAATGAATCGTATAGCGAGTACAAAGGAATGGTGTTTTACAGGGCATGATCCTGCTTAAAAGCTATGGCGACCGACTGGTTTCGGGAAAATACGAATTACACTCCCGATCCAAACATGCCGCCAATTTCATGTGCCAAAACGCGCTTGCCTGTTGCGTGGATGAATCGGTTGGGCCGGGTCCTTTTGGTATTGTTGTGTCTGGAATCCCAATTGATTCGATTCAAACGCTGCAGATAGAAAAAAAGCGAATAAGCATCAATGGCGAAATCCTCGCTCTGAATCGCGGGGATCGTTATTGCTCTCGGATCGAATCGCCGCCCCGGGTAAGCCGGGAAAAACTCATAGAGAACCTGAAATATTTCGGCGATCATCTAAAGCAGTTATCATGCCCGTTAAGCTTGTTGTTTTTGATTAATCCGGCCAAGGAAAACGAATTCAAATCGAATTTCGAATTGGAATATATCCGCCGATTCAAAAACGGCATCGGCCTGTTTCTCGATTCGGATTATTTAGAAGGGGTTCGGAAGTTACGCGGATTGGGATTCGGCCTTACTCCCTCCGGCGATGATTTTTTAGCCGGCGCGATGGCCGCGATTCACACCTCGCAGTCGGTGTTAAATAAGGACCACAGGGAAAGGTTATCGCAAATATTCGAAAATGCCCGTGGCGATAATCCGATTGTTAATGCCTACCTTGAAAGCGCTAAAGATGGAGCATATATAAAGCGCTTCAGGAATATTATTATCGCAGTCTGCCGCGGTAAACTTCTGGATATAAAACAAGGCACATCGCAATTATTAGATGCGGGAAAAACATCCGGTGTAGATTGGGCGGTAGGATTTTATCTTACCCTGAAATCCGAATTGGACGGTAAAAAGGATTAAGATGGTTATCAAAGGAATAATCAATAAAGGGAAATACTATGACTCGGTCACCCTGATGACCGCCGCTAAAAAGCTTCGCGAACTGGACGGCGTTGCCGATTCGGCGGTGATAATGGGAACGAAGGAAAATATAGCGATACTGAAGGCATCGGGCTTGTATATCGCCGAATTCGAATCGGCCGGCGACAACGATATGCTAATCGCAGTTAAGGCCGAAAACGATGTAATCGCCAGCGAAGCCATGAACGGCGTCGGTAAAATTCTGGAAAATCTCAAAAAAGGCGGCGATACGGCCAGCAAATTCAATCCAAGAAGTATCGAGAAAGCTCTGTCCGCTCTACCGGATTCCAATCTGGCGATAATATCGGTGGCCGGCAAATACGCCGGCGCCGAAGCGATGAAAGCTCTGAAGTTGGGACTTAACGTAATGCTGTTTTCCGATAACGTACCTATAGAAACCGAAATCGAATTGAAGAAATACGCTTTGGAAAAAGGGCTTTTAGTGATGGGGCCGGATTGCGGCACAGCTATCATCAATGGCGTACCGTTGGCATTTGCCAATGTTGTACCCAAAGGTAAAATCGGGATAGTGGCGGCATCCGGAACAGGCCTTCAGGAAACAAGCTGTCTGATTGCGAATAGGGGAGCGGGAATATCGCAAGCTATTGGCACAGGCAGCCGCGATGTCGGCAAGGATGTCGGCGGGTTAATGTTTATCGAGGGGATAAAACGGCTGGCGAACGATACGGAAACCGAAGTGATTTTGTTGGTGTCGAAACCGCCGCATGAAAGCGTATTGGCTAAAATCGGCGAAACCGTTAAAGGTATTAAAAAACCGGTAGTGGCAGTTTTCTTGGGGTCGGATATTAAAGCAATCAAAAAAATGGGAATGACCCCGGCGCTTTCTTTAGATGAAGCGGCAGCCGTTTCATGTTGGGCGTTTGGCAACGAGGCTGATACTGGATTTCCCCGCACGACTAATTACTGGCGCAAACATTTAGTCGGATTTATCGCCAAAGAGCTCGATGGTATGACCCCATCACAAAAATATATCCGCGGGCTTTTTAGCGGCGGTACTTTCTGCAGCGAAGCCCAGGTATTGTTAAAAGAATTGCTTAAGGATATCTATTCAAATTCCCCTATCGCCCCTGTGAACATGTTAAAAGATCCGCTGGTAAGCCAGGGGCATACGCTGATTGATATGGGCGCCGATGAGTTCACGGTTGGGCGGCCGCACCCGATGATAGATTACTCTCTTCGGAATAAAAGGATAATCCGGGAGGCCGAAGACGAAACGACGGCTGTTATTTTGCTTGATATCGTGCTCGGTTACGGCTCCAATCCCAATCCGTTGGCGGATATCTTACCGACGTTGAGTCAGGCAAAGGAAATCGCCAAAAAGGAAAAGCGCGGCCTTTCGATAATCTGTTCCGTTACGGGTACCGACAATGACCCGCAAAATCGGGCAACCGTAGTAAAGGGATTATCAAAAATCGGCATTACCGTGATGGATTCAAATGCCGTCGCCTGCCGGTTAGCGGGACTTGTCGTGGCCCATGAGGTGTCTCATGAATAGTGAAAATTTGTTCGGCAAGAAGTTGAAAGTAATCAATATCGGATTGGAATCATTTAGGGAGGCTCTTGACAAATTCGGCGCAGAATCCGTGCAAGTGGATTGGTCTCCCCCGGCGCCGGTAAGCGAGAAATCATCGCGGATAATAAATTCGAATCTGGTAAAAATTAGAGAGGCTAACAAAGAGGCCGTAAAAAAGATTCTCGCCGGGAAACCAAAATTAATCGGTATGGGCAAAGCGATAGATACAATTCCGGGGATGAAACCGAATCTGATACTTCATGCCGGCCCACCAATTAATTGGGAGAGGATGTGCGGCCCGATGCGCGGCGCAGTTATCGGCGCGTTAATATACGAGGGGATGGCGAATAATCCCGAAGAGGCAGAGAAGCTGGCTGGTTCCGGCAAAATAGAATATTCCCCCTGCCACGAACATGGCGCGGTTGGCCCGATGGCGGGAATCGTGTCGGGTTCAATGCCGGTATTTATAATCAAAAACGATGAATACGGCAATTTGGCGTATACGACTCAAAACGAAGGGTTGGGGAAAGTACTGCGTTACGGCGCGTTCAGCGAGGAGGTAATCGCCCGTCTTCGCTGGATGGAATCGACATTGTATCCATCGCTGAAAGCTGCGATAGAATCGCTGGGCGCGATAGACCTTCGCAGTATAATAGCCCAGGCGCTTCATATGGGGGATGAGGTTCACAATCGCAATCGCGCGGCAACATCGTTGTTTTACCGAATCATTGCCCCCGCGATTGTGAAGACAACATCAGACAAAGAAACCGCGATAAGGGTTTTGGAATTTATCAACGGCAACGATCATTTTTTCCTTAACCTATCGATGGCCGCCTGTAAGGCATCGCTGGATGCCGCCAAGAATATCCCGCACAGCAGTATCGCTATTGCGATGGCGCGCAACGGCACCGATTTCGGCGTGCAGTTAGCCGGTACCGGCGATAAGTGGTTTGTCGGCCCGGCGCCGGTGCCCGATGCGTTATTTTTTGCCGGATTCACCAAAGATGACGCCAACCCAGATATCGGCGACAGCGCGATTACGGAAACCGGCGGCCTGGGCGGATTCGCGATCGCATCCGCGCCGGCGATAGTCGGATTTGTCGGCGGCAAGGCGGCCGATGCGGTCAATTACACTTTGCAGATGTACGAGATCACGGAATCGGAAAGCGAATCATATCAGATTCCATATTTAAATTTCCGGGGAACGCCGACCGGAATCGATGTGGTTAAAATCGTAGAGAACGGGATCACCCCTTTTATCGACACGGGTGTGGCGCATAAAAAAGCCGGAATCGGCCAGGTTGGCGCAGGAGTGCTTTCGGCGCCGATAGAGCCGTTTATCAAAGCTTACGAAGGATTGTCTGAAATTTTATAATTATAACCGGGAGATGAGCCTATGAAAACGAACGACTTTTTGAAGTTCATGGACAAAGTCAAAATCTATGACTTAACGCAGCCTTTGAGTATCCACACTCCTCCCTGGCCGAGCTATATGCCTTTGGGCATTCAGTATTTCAAAAGGATCGCCGGCGCCCACATGGGGCAAGGCGCGAACGGTCAGATTATCACCACGAGCAATCATGTGGGCACGCATATGGATGGCGAAATTCATTTCCACGCCTCGGGACGATCTATAGGCCATGTGCCGATGAACGAGTGGGTGGGACAAGGTGTGGTGGTTGATATTTCAAACGATGTCGATGACTACGGGTTATACACGCCGGACACATTGACCAAAAGGGCCGATATCCGCAAGGGCGACATCCTGATTATCAACACCGGTTATCATAAATATGCCTGGGATCAAAAAGGTTCAGATGAAATCCGTTATTTCGTAAAGCATCCGGGGCCAGGACCGGGATTCCACAAATGGGCGATAGACATGAAATTCAAGTGGATCGGAGTCGATTGCGGCAGCGCGGACCATCCGATGAACACGATTATCCGCAAATGGCATCCCGATTTGTTTATCGAAGCCGAAAAGAAAGTCGGTAAGATGTATGGCGGCAAGAAATGGGATCAGATATTCCCACAGGATGAATATTATCAGGTGATGCATCTGAAATTGTTCCCCAAGAAACTTGTTCATGCCGAAAATATTGGCGGCGAAATCGACAAGCTGAAAAATAAACGCGCCTGGATCGGCTGTTTCCCTCTGCGCGGAATTGAGCTGGAATCATCGATGTGTAGAATCGTGGCATTTCTGCCATCCGAACGTTAAGCTAAAGCGAGGCAATTATGCCATTAGTGCATGATTTCGAATATCACAAACCGGCGACTCTGGCCGCTGCGATAAAGTTGCTGAGCAAATATAAAAAGCCGGCGATTCTGGCTGGCGGCACTGACCTTATCGCCGAAATCAAGGAAGAGATGATTTCCCCGGATGCTCTGATCGATATCAAAGGGCTGGCCGAACTGAAAAAGATCGAGTTTAAAAACGGCAAACTTGCGATTGGGTCGCTGGTGACATTCAGCCAGATTATCGAATCTAAAGTTGTTTTGAATAAATTTCCGGTTTTTGTGGAAGTCGCCCGGATGGTAGCATCGGTGGGGATAAGAAACCGGGCTACCATGGTTGGCAATATATGTTCGGCGGTACCTTGTATGGATAGCGGCCCGATACTAACAGCCTATGATGCCGTAATCAATGTCAAGGGCGCGAAAGGGGCGCGAAAAATCCCGATAGATAAGTGGTTCGTGGGCCCTCGTAAGACAACTCTCAAAAAAGGGGAAATCGTAACCGGAGTTACAATCGCTTTGCCGGATAAAAAACACGCCGGATGTTATGTCAAGCTTGGCCGCTATTCCGGCGAAGATTTGGCGCAAGCCAGCGTACTGGTTTTAGCGATGCCGAAAGATACATATCGAATCGCGTTCGGATCGGTTGGACCGACTCCTATTCGAGCGCGCAATCTGGAAAATATGTTGAACGGCCATAAACTCGATGATGCTATTATATACGAGGCTAAGCAATTAATTCTCAAAACCGTTTTCCCGATTACCGATATTCGCGCCACCAGAGAATATCGCATGCATATGTGTCAGGTCATGTTCGAACGCGGAATCAAAGCCGCCAGTAGCCGGTTGGCCGGTAATGGTCCGGCCTACGGTCATAATCAGATTTGAAAGCGGGGCGATATTGTATGAAAAAAATACCGATAAATTTTAATCTCAATGGCAGGAAAATCGCGATAGAAATCGAACCCCAGTTGACACTTCTGGAAATGCTTCGCGACAGGCTCGGCGTAAAAAGCCCTAAATGCGGATGTGATCGCGGCGATTGCGGCACCTGCACGGTTATGCTCGATGACAGAACCGTGCGGTCTTGTCTGGTACTGGCTGTCGAAGTGGACGGGCTGAAGGTCACCACGCTGGAGGGGATAATGCAGGGCGGCAAACTGACGCCGATCCAGCAGGCATTTATCGACAACAATTCATTTCAGTGTGGATTTTGCGCTCCCGGGATGATCCTGTCCACGACTGAACTTCTGGGCAAGAATCCCAATCCCAATAAAGAGGAAATTCAAGAGGCGCTTTCGGGAAATCTCTGCCGTTGTACCGGTTATTCTTCGATAATCGAGGCTGTTCTCAAATTCACGAAAGGGGGCATGTAAGATGAGCGAACTTAAATATGTCGGCCAATCGTGCGTTCGTATCGATGGTAAGATCAAGGTCGCCGGCGCGGCGCAGTTTATCGATGATCTCGATTTCGGGTCGAATCTTCTGTATGCCGAAATCGTGGAAAGCCCTCACGCCCACGCCTTGATAAAAAAAATCGATATTTCAAAAGCCGAAAAATATCCGGGCGTGATAAAAGTCGTTACCGGCAAGGATGTTCCTTTCAAATTCGGGCTGTATATGCATGATCGCTACGTGTTCGCGGTGGACAGAGTCCGATTTGTGGGCGAACAGGTGGCGGCTGTAATCGCCCGCGATGCCCGCACCGCGAAAATAGCGGCCAAATTGGTTAAGGTCGATTACGAGATACTCCCTGCCGTTTTAGATGTGGAAACCGCGCTTGGGCAAAATTGCCCAATAATTCATCCCGAACTGGGCAAGTATACTCATGTCCCCTGGTTTTTCCCAAAAGCCAACACGAATATCGCTCACTGGCGCAAAGTACGCGCCGGTGATATGAATAAAGGATTCGCCGAGGCCGATGTGATTTTGGAGGACACTTACACGGTTCCAAGATACGCTCACTGCGCGATTGAAACACACGGAGCAATCGGATTGTATGATTTTTCCGACAGGCTGACGGTCTGGACCGCTTCGCAATCGCCGCATACGCAACGCCATCTTTTCGCGGAAGCACTGTCTCCACTCGGTTTGTCGCATAAAGATGTTCGCGTAATCGCGCCATTTGTGGGCGGCGGTTTCGGCGGCAAAGCCGGCGTATCGATGGAAATCCTCGCTGCCGCATTGGCGATGACCGTTAAGGGAAATCCTGTAAAGGTGATTTGGTCACGCGCTCAAGAATTCTACAACACGTATCAACGTCAAGGGGTGGTCGCCAAAATAAAACTTGGCGCTAAAAAGGATGGCACGATAACCGCGTTGGAACAAATACTTCACTGGGATGCCGGCGCCTATGTCGAATATGGCGCGAATGTCGTGAATGCCGCCGGATTATCGGCGACAGGTCCTTATCGTGTCGCTAATGTATCAATCGATTCAGTCTGTGTCTATACGAACCTTCCCCCGGGCGGCCCGTATAGAGGTTTCGGCTATTCGGAATTCTTGTTCGGGTTGGAATCGCATATCAATGAGATGGCTCATAAACTGAAAATCGATCCGGTAGATTTCCGCCGTAAAAACGCGATTCGGGGCGGCGATAAATTGGCTTATGGTTCGAAAATGAACGAAAGCGGTTTAATCGAGGCTATCGATAAGGTCGCCAAAGAAATCGAATGGGATAAGAAGCTGGAATCAAGAGATCCGAAGAAAGCTATCGGCAAAGGATTCGCGCTTTTCTGGAAAGCTCCGGCAATGCCCCCCAATGCGGCCTCGACAGCGTTTCTCAAATTCAACGAGGATGGCAGTTTAAATATCTTGGTTTCCGCCATGGAAATCGGACAAGGTTATCAAACCGTTATGGCGCAAATTGCCGCGGAAGTTTTAACTGTGCCCCCTGATAAAATCCGGGTGGAGCTTCCGGATACGGACCGCAACCCTTACGAATGGCAAACGGTGGCATCGCACATAACCTGGGGATGCGGCAAGGCCGTTGAACGAGCGGCTATCGATGCGCGCGAACAGATTTTCGATTTGGTGGAACGAGCGTTGGGAAAAAAACGTGGTTCGCTTTATTTGGATAACCAAAAAGTGAAATCGCATACCGATCCCGAGTTTGCGCTGTCATTCAAGGATTTCGTGATTTCCGGAATCAGTAAACCGGATGGCACTTTCCGCGGCGGTCCTATTGTCGGACGCGGTATGTTCATGCCGGAGTTCGCCTCGGCGCTAAGCGACCCCGAAACCAGTCAGGGCGGCAAGCCTAATGTCCACTATACTGTCGGCGCCAGCGCCATTATTCTGGAAATCGACAAGGAAACCGGCAAGGTCAGAATACCCAAAGCGGTTTTGGCTGTTGATGTCGGCAAGGCTATCAATCCCGATTTGGTGAAAGGCCAGGTCGCGGGAGGACTACTTCAAGGGATAGCCACGGTTTTATACGAAGATATGCGTTTCGATAAAAATGGCAGGCTTATAAACGCCAATTTCAGCGATTATAAAATTCCCACCACGATGGATATTCCTGACGAGGTGGTACCTATTATCGTGGAAGTGGCTCAACCGGATGGACCTTTCGGAGCTCGCGGAATGGGCGAACATACAATGATTCCTGCGGCGCCTATAATCGCTAACGCCGTGGAAAACCCCCTGGGTATTCGGATCAAAACGATGCCTATCACTGCCGAACAAATCGCGATGGCCATAAAGGCAAGGGAAAAATAAGCGCGGCTGAAATTATCGCCGCCGGGTTCCGGGTCCCGTCTTTGACGGGACGAGAAACCCGACACGAAAAAATAACGGCTCAAGCAAATCGACGGATGTCGGGTTTCTCTGTCTCCGCTTGCGGAGACACCGGAACCCGGCTTCGGTATGGATAGAAAAGGTTTAGATATGACTCAAAATAGATACGAGGATGCCAACCAGAAAATGTGGGATGAACTGGCGCCGGTTCACTACAAATCATACGGGTTGGAACGTTTGCGTAAAGGACAAACGCTTATCGATGATATCCAGCTTGCCGAGATTGGCGATGTCAAGGGCAAATCGCTGCTTCATCTGCAATGCCATATTGGATCGGATACGTTATCATGGGCCTTACATGGCGCGGAGGTTGTCGGCGTCGATTTTTCCGAACAGTCGATTAAATTCGCTAAGCAGTTAGCTGATGAATTAAAACTTAAAGCTGAATTTGTTCACAGCAATATTTACGATATCGAAAAGCATATTGATCGCAAATTCGATATCGTTTACACCAGTCAGGGGGTACTCTGCTGGTTGAAAGACATCAAGGAATGGGCTCGTATAATCACCAAGTATCTCAAACCCGGCGGGCTGTTTTATATCATGGAATCGCATCCGATCCGGAACGTATTCAATGATGTCAAATCCGGGCCATTGGAAATAATCCATCCCTATTTTCACAACGATAAACCTACCGAATGGAACGATGATAAACCTGATTATTCAGACAATTCTTTCATCTATACCAAGCCTTCATACGAATGGAACTGGACATTCTCCGATATTATCAATTCACTCATATCGGCCGGCCTGACAATCGAATCGTTGAACGAATACGATAAAGCATTCGACAAGAATTTTCCCGATATGGTCAAAGAAAGCGATGGCTGGTGGTATTATCCGGAATATCGGGGTAAGCTTCCATTGATATTTACCCTGAAAGCCCGAAAGAAATAGCAAAGGATCTGGAAATGAATTCGCTATTTACGCGTAGAAGTATCCGTCACTATACCAAAGAATCGTTAAAACAAGATACAATAGAGATGTTGCTGAAAGCGGCCATGGCGGCGCCTTCGGTGGGAAACCAGCAACCCTGGCATTTTATCATAATACAGGATAGGAATATATTAGATGAAATCCCGAAGGTTCATCCTTACGCCCAGATGACCTCAGAAGCCCCGCTGGCGATACTGGTATGCGGAGACCTTCGTAACGAAAAGCACCCTGGTTTCTGGGTACAAGATTGTTCAGCGGCTACGGAGAATATCCTTATCGAGGCCTGCGAACTTGGATTAGGGGCGGTCTGGGTTGGTGTGTATCCGAACGAACAGAGGGTGGCGGCCTTGAGCAAATTAGTCGGTCTTCCGGAAAAGATAATCCCGCTATCGCTCATTCCGGTAGGGTATCCGGCAGAACACAAGCCGCCTTCCGAGCGTTATGATGTGGCGAAGATCCACTATAATAAGTGGTTGTAAATCTCGAAACTTGAATGTATTATTTCCGTAATATTAACGGGTAATTAAGATACAATTAACAAACCGAAAGGATGTAACGTGAAACTGGACATGAACACGATTCTCTGGGGGGCGATGGCGTTGATTATGCTGGCGGCGCCGGTAGCCATGGCACAATCGCCAAAAGTCATTCCCATGCGCGATTTTTTCAAAAATCCCGAGAAAGCGTATTTCCAGATTTCCCCCGATGGCAACTACATATCATTCACCCAGCCTTATGAATCCAGAATGAACGTATTCGTGCAGAAACGGGGCTCCGATGAAATTAAGCGGGTGACATCGGTAACCGATCGCGATCTCTCCACCTATTTCTGGAAAGGGATCGATCGTATTCTGTATATGAAAGATTTCGGCGGCGATGAGAATTTTCATCTGTTTTCGGTCGATAAGAATGGGGTTGGCGAAAGGGACTTGACGCCATTCGAGGGAACCAAGGTTCATCTTGTCGATGATTTGGAAGATCACGATACCGATGTGTTAATCGGGATGAATATTCGCAATAAAGAGATCTTCGATGTCTATCGGTTGAACACAGTTACTGGCGAAACCACCATGGTCGCCGAAAACCCCGGCAATATAATGGGATGGCAAACCGATCACGATGGCAAAATCAGAATCGCCACCACCACCGATGGGGTTAACACTAGTATTCTGTATCGGGCTACAGAGCAGGATAGTTTCAAGACTATCATGACCACTAATTTTAAAGAATCATTTTCGCCGCTGTTTTTCACTTTCGACAATCAAAATATCTACGCGGCATCTAACCTGGGGCGCGACAAGTCGGTGATTGTCAAGTACGATATCGCCAACAATAGGGAACTCGAAGTGCTCTATTCCGACCCGGACTATGATGTCGAAGGGCTTTCTTATTCGCGCAAACGCAAAGTTTTGACCGAAATCAATTATACGACCTGGAAACCAATCAGAAGATATCTCGATAAAGAAACCGAAAACACCTACGCCGAATTGGAAAAGAAATTCCCTGGCTATGAAGTCTATCTTACTTTCCACAACAAAAACGAAGATGTCTATATTTGCCGGATATATAATGACCGCACCATGGGTTCATATTACCTCTATGAAAAAAACGGCAAAAAACTCACCAAGTTGGCCGATCGCAATCCTTGGCTGAAAGAGAGCGATATGGCCGAAATGAAGCCGATAAGCTACAAAACCCGAGATGGGCTCACTATCCACGGATATTTGACGGTCCCAAAAGGAATGCCGCCGAAAAATCTTCCGGTCGTGGTTAATCCGCATGGCGGTCCCTGGTATCGCGATAGCTGGACTTTCAATCCCGAAGTCCAATTTCTGGCAAATCGCGGTTATGCGGTATTCCAGATGAATTTCCGAGGTTCTGTTGGTTACGGTAAGGCGTTCTGGGAAGCCTCATTCAAACAATGGGGCAAAACCATGCAGGATGATATCACCGACGGCGTTAACTGGCTTATCAAGGAAGGTATCGCCGATCCGAAGCGTATCGCCATCTATGGCGGAAGCTACGGCGGCTACGCGACTCTTGCCGGTGTGACATTTACTCCCGATCTTTACGCTTGCGCGGTCGATTATGTCGGCGTTTCCAACCTGTTCACTTTCTTAAAAACGATTCCCCCATACTGGAAACCGATGCTCGATATGATGTACGAAATGGTTGGTGACCCGCAGAAAGACAGTGCGCTTTTGGCAGCCTCATCGCCAGTATTCCATGTCGATAAAATCAAGGTTCCACTAATGGTGGCGCAGGGCGCCAAAGACCCGCGGGTCAATATCGATGAATCTAATCAGATTGTAAACGCGCTTAAGCAACGCGGTGTGGAGGTTGAATACCTGGTTAAGGAAAACGAAGGGCATGGTTTTGCCAACGAAGAAAACCGTTTCGATTTCTACGAAGCGATGGAGAAATTTTTGGCAAAGCACATGCAAGTCAAATAGCCACCCAGTTTAAACAAAAATGCCGGCCGGGTATTGCCTAAATGCCCGGCTTTTTAATTTTTACTTGCCCGGAAACTTTTAAGTTATTATTATTGTCCTGGAAAACAAATAATGGGGTGGTCCCCAAAAAGGGGCCTGAGAATAAACCCTTAGAACCTGAACTGGGTAATGCCAGCGTAGGGAATCCAAGCAAGACCTCCTCTACGCGGGAGGTTTTTTGTTATCCCCCGCCGGCTCCAGCTTCTCCACCGGATGGAGAAAGGAGCAGTTTATGTTAAGATTCACCAAACTCACGGGAGCAATTCTGCTTGCAGTTTTGCTTTCGTCAGACGCAATCGCCGCCGATTTTAACGGTATTGTTATCGACAGCCAAACGGGCTTGCCTATCCCCGGAGTAGCGGTAAAAATCACCGGCTCGAATCAGGGAGCAGTTACCGATTCAATTGGCAATTTTAGCCTTCGCAACGTCTCCTTAAGCAAACAGATTTTAGTGTTCAGCGCGGTTGGCTACGAAATCGCCAAGAAAACAATCGAACCAAATTTTGGTCAACCCTTACAAATCCGCTTGAC